>NZ_QMIN01000103.1:8479-48582 GCF_003287795.1 Actinomyces sp. Z5 | reverse complement strand
CCCCCGCCGTAATGCGCCCGGGGTGGTCAGTTCTGGCCGTCGCGGCGGCGATCCCACCGCTCTGACTGGCGCTCCATGAAGGAGGAGCGCTTCGCGTTGCCGACGCCGGCCGCGGTCGCCTTAGAGCTTGGGCGGAAGAGCATGAGCGTGACCCCCCACACGGCTAGGGCGAATCCGAGCACGCCCAGCAGGATGGACACGACGCTGCTGCTGCCGGCGGCCACGCCGCCGATCACGACGGCAAGGCCGAGCAGGAGCAGCGCGGCCCCAGCGCCGATGCGGCGTGGTGAGGGGCGCCGCAGTGCCGTTTCGGCATGCTGCATGGTCTCGGCCAGCGACGGGTCCTCGTCGTTGAGTTGTTCCTCAAGGTCGCGCAGCACCTGCTGCTCGCGTTCCGACAATGCCATGGCACGCCTCCCTTCCGGTTGTGGGCTCACATGGACGGCCGGAGGGTCGTCTCGGCCAACCCGCCTGAACAACATCCAGGATAGGCGGTTGTCGTCACAGGATGAAAACCAGCCCGTCCCATTACCCAGAAAACAACGTACGACGCGGGGTTCTTCCCGAATCGCGGGCGCCCGACCCCCGCCCGGACGGCGGCGGATGGGCGCCGCGAAACACGTGCGCCGCGGCCGCCTCAGTGCGCAGGACGGTCGGGCTGATCGGGCTCCCGGGGGCGGGACAGCAGGCTGGCGGGGGCGAGGGCGGCGCTGCCCCAACGCTCGCGTACGGCGTCGGCGGCGCGCTCGGGGGCGCCGCGGCGCGGGTCATCGTCCAGGAGCAACTGGACGCCGTCGTCGGCGCGGGCCAGGCCCTCCACCCGCACCCCGAGCAGCCGGAAGCCGCCGCCCGGGGTGGGCAGGGCGTTGAACAGCGACTCCACGACGGCGAAGATGTCGCGCGCCAGGTCGGTGGGCACCCCCAATGTGCGGGATCGGGTGACGGTGACGAAGTCGGCGCCGCGTGCCTTCAGCACCACCACCCGGCCCCGCAGTCCGCCCGCGCGCAGCCGGGCGGCACACTGGTGAGCCTGGTCCAGCAGCACCCGGCGGGCGTGCTCACGATCGGTGATGGTGTCAAAGAAGGTGCTCTCGGTGCCGACGGACTTCTCCTCCCGCTGCGGGGTGACCGGACGCGGATCGACGCCGTGGGACAGATCGTGCAGGTGGCGGGCGGCCGCCGGGCCGAGGATGCGTTCCAGGCGGCGCACATCGGTGGCGGCCAACTGCCGCACGTCGGTGATGCCCCAGCGGGCCAGCGCCTGAGCGCTCTTCTCCCCCACTCCCCACAGGGCGCCCACCGGCAACACGTTGAGGAAGTCCTGGGTTGCCTGCGCAGGAATCAGCAGAAGCCCGTCGGGTTTGGCGTGAGCGGAGGCCAGTTTGGCCACGAACTTGGTGGAGGCGATACCGACGGAGGCGGGTACCCCCACGCGCTCGCGCACCTGGCGTCGAATCCAATGCCCAATGGTCACCGGAGAGCCCATGCGGCGACGGGCGCCGGAGACGTCCAGAAACGCCTCGTCCACGCTGACGCGTTCCAGCAACGGGGTGACCTCACCGAGGATGCCCATCACCTGCCGGGAGACGGCGGAGTACACGCCGTGGCGCACCGGCAGGACCACGGCCTGGGGGCAGCGGCGCATGGCCTCGTTCATGGGCATGGCCGAGCTGACTCCGTAGGCGCGGGCCTCATAGGAGGCGGCGGAGACCACGCCGCGCCCGTCGCGGCCGCCGACGATGACGGGGCGCCCGACCAGCTCGGGGTGCTCGAGCAGTTCCACCGAGGCGAAGAAGGCGTCCATGTCCACGTGCAGAATGGGGGTGGCGGAGTCGTCCTCGCCCCACGAGCGGCGGGCGCTCTCGGCCCGCGGTGCCCGGCTCATATCCGCCCTCCCCCGCGTATCCCCGCCGTGCCCCGTACCCGGGGCTGACTGGGCGACGTCTTACGCGGCCACGATAACGTGCCCCTGTGACACGCAGTCAATCCTCCGCCCGCTCCTCCAAACAGCGCCGCCGCGGCACCGACGCCGCCGTCCGCGCCGCGGCTCTGCCCACGGGGCCGGTGGAGACCTCCTGCGCGACGGCGCGCCTGGAGTTGCGGGACACCGGGGTGCTGCTGCTACTAGACGGCACCGAGTCCTCCTGGGTCGATCTGCGTGACCCCACGCACCTGGACTTCGAGTACCTCCAGCAGATGGACGCGGTCGTTTCGGCGCTGGGTGGGCGGGGTGAACCCTTGCGGGCACTGCACCTGGGCGGCGCCGGCTGTGCCCTGGCCCGCGCCTGGGATGCCGCCCGGCCGGGCTCGACCCAGTTGGCGGTGGAGATTGACGCTGTGCTGGCCCGCAAGGTGCGCGAATGGTTCGACTTGCCGCGCGCGCCGCGGCTGCGCATCCGCGTGGGCGACGCCGCCCAGGTGGTGGGCACGCTGCATGCCGAGGCGTGGGACGTGGTGGTGCGCGACGTGTTCGCGGGCGGCATGGTTCCCGGCGCCTGCCGGGGGCGCGAGTTCCTGGCCGAATGCCGCCGGCTGCTGGCGCCCGGCGGACTGTACCTGGCCAATACCGTTTGCCCGCCGCGCGACGTGGTGGCGGCGGAGCTGGCGCACCTGTGCGCCGTGTTCGGCGGGGTGCTGGTGGTGGGTGACCCGGCCGTGGTGCGGGGCCGGCGCCGCGGCAATCTGGTGCTGGTGGCCCGCGCGCAACCGTTCACGCCTCCGGAGCTGGACGCCGTGGAGCGGGCGGTGCGGCGCCTGCCGCTGCCGGTGCGCACCTGGCGGCCGAACGACCCGGCGCTGCCCCACCCCAGTTAAGGGGGGCCGAGAGCCCGCCCGCGGGGCAGCCCGGGACGGTACCGGCCGCGAGCGCGGCTCGAGCCGCGCTAGTGCTGGAGACCGTCGCCGGAGGTGTTTTCGTTCGCCTCCAGGAAGGCCTCCAGGCGGGCGCCAATCTCGTCCGCGCTGGGCAGGTCGAGCGTGGGGGTGCCTTCGAAGCCCAAGTCCTCGGCCTGCTGCAGCATGGCGTCGTACTGGGCCTCGAGCGCCGAGACGACGGCGCTGACCTCGGGCTGCTGGGCGGCCTCCGCGTCGATCTCGGCGCGGTTGACGTTGGCGGCCGCCTCCAGGTCGCCCAGGGGCAGGGCCAGGCCGGTGTTTTCAGCCACCGCGCGCAGCAGCGCGGCGGCACCCTGCGGGAAGTCGTCGCGGGCGATGTAGTGGGGAATGGAGGCGGACAGGCCGCGGGAGTCGATGCCGACCTCGCCCAGGCGCAACTCCAGGAAGGCGCCCATGGAACCGGGCAGTTCGACCCGGCCGAACACCTCCGTCTGCGAGTTGAGCTTGTCCGGCTGCGAACCGTGGGCGTGCACGTAGGTGGGGCGGGTGTGCGGGATCGCCATGGGGATGCCGCTGATGCCGACGGCCTGGCTCACCCCCATGGACACGGCCAGGTGGATTACGGCGTCGGCGAACTCCTGCCAGCGGTAATCGGGTTCCGAGCCGTGCAGCAGCAGCAGGTCTTCGCCGTCGTCGTCCTGCAGCAGGTCCAGGACCAGCTCGGGCATGGCGGCGTCGCTGTAAGTGTTGTGGTCGAAGGTCATCACCGGCCGACGGGCCCGGTAGTCGAGCAGGGAGTCGATGTCAAAGGTGGCCACGCGGGTGTGGGGCAGGGTCATCACCAGCTGGTCCACGGCCAGCGATCCGGCGTGGCCGGCGTCCATGGCTCCGTCGAAGTAGTGCAGGAGCACGCGCGGCGAGACTGGCTCACCCGCTGGGTGCTCCACGGTGTATAGCTGTCGCATCGCTCCTCCTCTCGCGCCTTCAGCGCTCGTATTCATGCAGGCGCATCTCGCACGTGGCCCGCTGCGGGCCGTGCAGACGGCCATGCGTCGGCTGGTGCAACACCGGGAGGGCGGCCTGTGTTCCCGTCCGGTGGGCTCCGGCGTAAGCCACGAAGCGGATTCCCCCGCCATCCCCGAAACCGGCGGTCCCCTACGCGTCCCCTCCGGGCGAACAAGATGACGCGTAGCTGGCGAGGCGGGTCGCCGGGGAGATAATGGACGATCCCCGTCGGCTCGGGTGCCGCCTCGCGCGGAGGCCCTGCGCCGACCACCACCGTACACGACTACTTCTTCTCCGCCGCCGCCGTCGGGCCCTGGCCCGCACCGGTGAGGGCCCAACGCCTAGCGAGGTCATGTGAGCCAGCATCATCCCTGCCCCGAACCGGCCGAGGCCACCGAGTCGGCCGACCAGCGTCCGACCATGGCGTCCGCCCGTGACCGCGAGATCGCAGCGGAGCAGGAGGTGGTGGATCTGGCTTACAGCGAACTGGACCGGCAGCTGGGCGCGGCCCGCCGCTCACTGACGGCCACGCAGGCGCGGGGCGCCTCGGGGACGCACCAGTCGCGCGGTGAGCGGGACGCCTACGCGGTGCACTACTCCGACCTGATCGCCTCCCTGGAGGGGGTGGAGGACCGGCTGGTCTTCGGACGCATGGATATGGCGCAGCCGATTGCCGATAGTGCCGACGGCCCCGCCCCCGCCGTCCCGGATGGGGATGGCGACGTGACCGCGGCGGGCCTGCGCCATTACGTGGGGCGTATCGGCCTGCAGGATGTCCGCCACCGCGAGGTGGTGCTGGACTGGCGCGCTCCCCTGTCGCGGGCCTTCTACCAGGCCACTGCCTCCGCCCCGATGGGATTGGTGCGGCGGCGGCACATCGACACGCGTGCGCGCCGCGTGATCGGTCTGGAGGATGAGCTGATCGACGTGACCGCGGCGGGCGGGCCTGCCGCACTGGCCACGGCCGACCCCGAGGCCGCGCAGACGCATATGGCCATTGACGGGCTGCAGGGTGAGGGCGCGTTGATCGCGGCCATGTCCGCGGCCCGTGACGGGCGCATGGGCGACATCGTCGCCACGATCCAGGCCGAGCAGGACCGGGTGGTGACCGGTGGCGGCAAGGGCGTGCTGGTGGTGCAGGGTGGTCCCGGCACCGGTAAAACGGCGGTGGCCCTGCACCGGGTCGCCTACCTCTTCTACGCCGAACGCGAGCGCCTGGAGCGCTCCGGGGTGCTGCTGGTGGGCCCGTCGCGCACCTTCCTGCGCTATGTCGAGCAGGTGCTGCCGTCCCTGGGGGAAACGGGCGTGGTCTCAACCACGTTGGCGGACCTGGTGCCGGGCGTGCACGCCCGCGGCACCGAGCCGGGCGAGGTGGCCGAGCTGAAGTCCCGGTCGGTGTGGACGGAGATTCTGCGCCGGGCGGTGCGTGGGCTGCAGCGGGTGCCGGACGCGCCCCGAGACATCGTGGTGCAGGGCACCCACCTGCAGTTGTTGCCCGCGGACGTGCGGGAGGCGGCCGCCCGCGCCCGGCGCTCGGGCAAGCCCCACAACCTGGCGCGCGAGACCTTCGTGCTGTGGTTGTTGGAGCGCCTGACCGACCAGTTCGCCGCCGCCACCCACCAGGACGCCACCGACGCCGACACGCGCGCCTGGATCCGGGAGGATATTCGCACCGCCCGCGACGCCCGCCGGGAGATCAACCTGTGCTGGATGCCGACGACGCCGGTCGGCCTGCTGGAGCGACTGTGGTCTCACCCGGACCTGCTGGCCCGGGTGGCCCCGGAGTTGCGGCCGGCCGAGCGGCGGCTGCTGGAGCGACCGGCGGGCAGCGAGTTGACGGAGGCGGACGTGCCCCTGATCGACGAACTGGCCGAGTTGCTGGGGCCCAGTGAGGACGCCGAGGCCCGCCGCGCCCGTCTGGAGGCGCGCCGCCACGAGTCGCTGGTCGCCTACGCGGCGCAGGCGATCGAGTCGCAGGAGCTCGGGGACGGCATGGTCAGCGCCGAGATGCTGGCCGACCGGGTCGAGGAGTCCGGGCCGTCCCTCACGCTGGCGGAGCGGGCACGGGCAGACCGCAGCTGGACCTACGGACATGTCGTCGTCGACGAGGCGCAGGAGCTGGGTGCCATGGCGTGGCGGGCACTGGCCCGCCGCTGCCCGGTGCGCTCCTTCACCATCGTGGGCGACCTGGCCCAGTACTCCGGTCCGAGCCGCCCGGGCTCGTGGCGGCACGTGCTCTCGGCTCTGGGCACGCGCCCGCCCAAGCGCCGCGGTGGGCGCGGCTCCCGGGCGCTGGCGGCGGCGACGCCGCTGCGTGAGGAGGCGCTGACCGTCTGTTACCGCACACCGGCGACGATCATGCGGGCGGCCGAGCAGGTGGCCGCGGGGCTCGGCGCGCCGGTGAACTACCCGGTGAGCTCGGTACGCGACCTGCCCGACTGCCTCGCGGTGGACGACCTCTCCGACTCCCCCGCCGCCGGGCGGGACGAGGCGGCCAATGCCGCCTGGGGCCAGGCCCTGCGTGAGGCGGTGGCGGCGGAGTCGGTCACATTGGATGCGGCCGTCGGCAAGAGTGCCGGCCGCATCGCGGTGATCGCCCCGCAGCCGCGACAGGTCGCCGCCCTGCTGGCGCAGGATCCGGCGCTGGCGGCCGCAATGGAGGCGCCGGGCGGCGACATTCTGCGCAGTCGACTGGCGGTGATGGGGCCGCGGCTGTCGAAGGGGCTGGAGTTCGACGTGGTGGTGCTGGTGGACCCGGCGGCCATCGGGGAATCAAGCCCCGGCGACCTGTACGTGGCGATGACGCGGCCGACGCGGCGTCTGCGGGTGGTCTCCCGTCTGCCGCTTCCCGCCGGCCTGTAGCCGGCTCCCGGCCAGCGCACAGGCCGGCGCGCTAGCCTGCCGACGGTCGGGCCGACAGTGAGCGTCAAACCACAGGTCGCATGCTCATCACGCGCCCACACACCTACGCCACCGTAGGTTACGGTTGCGTAGGCTACGACTCCCCGCCCGGTCGCCCGCCAGGCCAGGGCGGGAGACTCGGGAAAGGGAACGATGAGCAGCTTTGACCAGGCCGCCGACGCCGGCCGCCAGGCACGCACCCGGGGCGACTCCTCCGAATACCAGCGCCCCCATTACGCCCCCGGCATCCCCAGCGTGATCGCGCCCGTCACCGAGCCGCTCTCCCGCATGCTCGACGATGCGGCCCGCCGCTTCCCGGACCGGATCGCCCTGGACTTCATGGGGCAGGCGACCACCTACCGGCAGCTGAGTGACCAGGTGGCGCGGGCCGCGGAGGCGCTGCGCCGCCTGGGCGTGGGCCGCGGCGACGTCGTCGGGGTGATTCTGCCCAACTGTCCCCAGCACGTCGTGATCGCCTACGCCGCCTGGCGGCTCGGGGCGATCGTCGCCGAGCACAACCCGCTGGCCCCCGCCGCCCAGATCCGCGAGCAGATTCAGATGCACCACGGCCGGGTGATCATCGCCTGGGAGAAGTCGCTGGCGCGGATCGTGCAGGCCGTCGGCTCCCTCGATCGCGCCGGCATGGCAGAGGCGCGGGTGCTGTCCGTGGACCTGTCCCGCGGGCTGCCGTGGACCAGCCGACTGGCCCTGAAGCTCCCGGTGGCGGCCGCCCGCTCCCAACGCCACGAGCTGCGCGGCAGAGTGCCGGCCGGGGTGTCCTCCTGGGACGACCTGGTCGCCACCACCCCGCCGCTGCCCTCGGGCCACCCTCTGCCGGACGTGAACAACGTCGCCGTACTGCTGTACACCGGCGGCACCACCGGTACCCCCAAGGCGGTCCAGCTGACTCACGCCAACGCCCGCGCCAACGCGGAGATGAGCCTGGCGTGGGCCTCCCAGACCTGCGAGGTCGGTCAGGAGACCTTCTACGCGGTGCTGCCCTTCTTCCACGCCTTCGGCTTGAGCCTGTCGCTGTTGTGTGCCGTCGGGCTGGCCGCCACCCAGGTGGTGCTGCCCAAGTTCGGGGCCGACATGGTGCTGGCCGCCTGGAAGCGGCACCCGGCCACCTTCTTCCCGGGGGTGCCGGTCATGTTCGATCGGATTGTTACCCGCGCCCGGGAGACCGGCGCCGACCTGTCCAGCTGCAAGATCGCCGTCTGCGGGGCGGCGCCGACTCCCAAGGCGGTGGCCGACGCCTGGGAGGAGGCCACCGGCGGGGTCATCATCGAGGGCTACGGCATGACGGAGACGGCACCCATAATCCTGGGCAACCCGATCTCCCCCGAGCGGCGGCCCGGCGCACTGGGCGTGCCCTACCCGTCCACCGACGTACGCGTGGTCGACCCCGACCACCCCGAGGTGGAGGTGGAACCGGGCCAGGTCGGCGAGCTGGTGGTTCACGGCCCGCAGGTGTTCATCGGCTATTGGGAGAACCCCGAGGAGACGGACGCCGTCATGCTGGACGGGGGCTGGCTGCGCACCGGGGATCTGGTGCGCCAGGAGGACGACGGCTTCTACGTGATGGCCGACCGCCGCAAGGAACTGATCATCTCCGGCGGCTTCAACATCTACCCCAGCGAGGTGGAGGCGGCCGTGCGCTCCATGCCGCAGGTGGAGGAGGTCGCCGTCGTCGGGCTGCCGGCAGAGGCCGGCAACGAGTCCGTGGTGGCCGCCATCCTGCCCAAGGACGGGCAGACGGTCACGCTCGACCAGGTGCGCGCCTGGGCGGAGAAGACCCTGTCCCACTACGCGCTGCCCCGCCAGGTGGCGATCCTGACGGAGATGCCGCGCTCCCAGATCGGCAAGGTGCTGCGCCGGGTGGTGCGCGAGGAACTGCTGGCCGCCCGGGAGGCGGCCGCGGGTGCGGCGGCGACGGCGGCCGCCGCCTCCCAGTCCGCCGCCACCGCCCTGGTGGAGCGCCTGGGTGAGGTCGGCCGCGGTGAGCCCGAGCAGGGCACCGGCGCCGGGGAGCAGACCCGGTGAGCGACGTGGAGGACGCCGAGCGGTACCGGCGCCCGCACTACCAGCCGAATATCCCCGCCGTCATCGACGTCCCGGAGGGCCCGCTGGGAGACCTCCTGGACACCGCCGCCGAGTTCTACGGGGACCGGGTCGCACTGGACTTCATGGGGGCGACCCTGACCTACCGTGAGCTGCTCGAGGCCTCCGAGCGCGCCGCGGGCCTGCTGCGCCGGGCGGGCGTCAAGGCCGGAGACCGGGTCGCCCTGCTCATGCCGAACTGTCCGCAGCACGTGGTGGCGATCTACGGGGCGCTGCGGCTGGGGGCGATCGTCGCCGAGCACAACCCGCTCGCCCCCGCGCAGGAGATCCGCGCCCAGCTGGCCCACCACGGCGCGCGGGTGGTGATCGCCTGGGAGAAGGGCGTCGAACTGGTGCTGGATCCGGCGTCGACGGCGGCCGGCGGCACGGATCCGGGAGCCGACCCGCTGGCCGGGCGCACCGTGTTCAGTGTGGACCTGGCCGCCGCCATGCCCGCCCGGCTGCGCGCCGCCCTGTACCTGCCCGTGGCCAGGGCGCGCCAGACTCGCGCCTCCATGCGGGCCGAATCGCTGCCGGCGGGCGTGCGCTCCTGGGACCGGGAGGTGGCCCATGCGGCGCGGCTGGAGGCCTCCTGGCCGCAGCCGGGCGGGGATGACGTGGCCGTGCTGCTGCACACGGGCGGCACCACCGGCATGCCCAAGGCCGCGATGCTCACGCACAAGAACCTGCGCGCCAACGCCAACCAGGCGATCGCCTGGGTGCCGATGCTGCACGAGGGCGGGGAGACCTTCCTGGCGCTGCTTCCCTTCTTCCACGCCTTCGGGTTGACCTTCAACGTGTTCTGCGCGGTGCAGAAGGCGGCCACGCAGGTGATGCTGCCGAAGTTCTCGGTCAGCCAGGTGCTGGAGGCCCACCAGCGCCGCCCCTTCACGTTCTTCGTGGGCGTGCCGGTGATGTTCGAGCGGATCCTGCGGGGCGCCCAGAAGAAGGGCGTGTCCCTGAAAACCCTGCGCTACGGCGTGTGCGGGGCGGCCCCGATGCCGCCGGCCGTGGGGGCGGAGTGGGAGGCCGCCACCGGCGGCTACTTCGTGGAGGGCTACGGGATGACGGAGACCAGCCCGATCGTCTCGGGCACGCCCATGGGACCCAGCCGCCGCCTGGGGGCGCTGGGGCTGCCCTTCGCGTCGACCGACGTGCGTGTCGTTGACCCCGACGCCCCGGACCCCGGGCGGGAGGTGCCCGACGGGGAGCCGGGCGAACTGCTGGTGCGCGGACCGCAGGTCTTCGCCGGCTACTGGGACGACCCGGAGGCGACGGCGGCCGCCATGCTGCCCGGCGGCTGGCTGCGCACCGGGGACATGGTGCGCCGGGAGGACTCCTTCCTGTGGATGGCCGACCGGCGGCGCGAGCTGATCCTCACCGGTGGCTTCAACGTCTACCCCTCCCAGGTGGAGGCGGCGATCCTGAGCCTGGAGGGCGTCGCGGACGTCGCCGTCGTCGGGCTGCCGGGCGGGGCGAATGGGGAACTGGTGTGCGCGGCGGTCGTGCTGGAGCCGGGCACACCGGCCGGGGCGGTCACCCTGGAGACGGTGCGCGCCCACGCCGAGCGGGTGCTCCCCCACTACGCGCTGCCGCGTCACCTGGAGATCATCGAGGAGATGCCGCGTTCCCAGATCGGCAAGATCCTGCGCCGCGTGGTGCGCGAGCAGATCCTCGGCCGCGTCGACGGCGCCTGAGCTCGGCGGCGTACGGAGCCGGCTGGATCGGAGCCAGCGAGCCCGGCGGGCTCAGAGCAGCCCGGCGGCCTCGAGACTGCCGCGCAGGGCGGCGACCTCGGCGGCGGTGGCGCGCACCAGGGGCAGGCGCACGGTGGCACTGGGGATGCGCCCCTGCAACGCCAGCGCCTCCTTGGCCATCACCGCGCCCTGACCACCACCCATGATGGCGCGCACCAACGGGCGCATGCGCTGGGCCACGGCGCGGGCGCCGGGCAGGTCACCGGCGTCGACCTCGCGGATCATCTCCCGCCAGGAGTGGGCGTCGGCGTGGGCGACCACGGATACGACGCCGCTGGCACCGTGGGTGAGCCAGGCGAAGTTCAGCCCGTCGTCGCCGGAGTAGTACTCCAGGCCGGTGGCCTCCATGCGCTCAAAGCCCTGCTCGACGTCGCCGGTCGCGTCCTTGACCGCGAGGACCCGTTCGTGCTCGGCCAGGCGGGCGAGGGTGTCGTCGGTGATCTTCACGCCGGTGCGGCCGGGAATGTCGTAGATCATGACCGGCAGGTCGGTGGCCTCGACCACCGCCATGATGTGCCGGTAGACGCCCTCCTGGCTGGGGCGGTTGTAGTAGGGGGCGTTGATGAGCAGCCCCTGCGCGCCGGCCTCCTGGGAGCCCACCCCGATGCGCACCGCGTGAGCGGTGTCGTTGGAGCCGGCGCCGGCCACGAGCATGGCCCGGCCGGCGAGCGCGTCCTTCACCTCACGCAGCAGGGTCTGCTTCTCCGGCAGGTGGGTGGTGGGGGCCTCGCCCGTGGTGCCGGCCAGCAGGATCATGTCGGCGCCGTCGTCGACCAGGGAGACGGCCAACTTCTGGGCGGCCTCAACGTCGATCTCCCCTTCCGGGGTGAAGGGGGTGACCATGGCTACGCCAACGGAGCCGAAGGAGCGGCTGGGGAGAGTGCTCATAGTGAGCAGCGTAACGGTATTGCCGCTCCGGCGGCGGCTCCGGTCGCACAGTGAGCGGCCGGAGGCGGGGCCGTTGCGGATGCGACGGGCGAGCATGCGGGGTGAAGACGGCTTCGGCCGGCATGGGCGCATAGGCTCGGCGGCATGACTGATACCCCCATCCCCGGCGGAGCGCCCCGCCCGTCGTCTTCCTCCCCATCCGCCGCCGGCTTCGTGCGTGAGGCCACCGCCGCGGACCTGGACGCGATCGGGCGGGTGCATGCCGCCGCCATGCTGGCCTCGCTGCGCGCCGCGCACGCGGCCGCCCACGAGGTGCCGCTGCCGCCGGGAGTCGAGGCGATGGTAGCGGCGCCGGTGATCGCCGCCGGCTGGGAGCAGGCGGTGGTGGCCCCACCGTCGCCGGCGCACCGCGTGTTCGTGGCCGTCGGCGAGGGCGGCGAGGTGGCGGGCCTGATTGGGCTCGCTCCCTCCCCCGACGGCACGGACGCGGCGGGCGATGCAGGAGACGCCGTCGGTGTAGGAGTGGACGGGGTCGGCCGGGGTCTGGAGATCACCGCGCTCGGGGTGGCCCCCGAGCGGCAACGCCGCGGGCACGGTTCCCGACTGCTGGCCGCCGCCACGGATCGGGCGCGCGCCCAGGGCGCCGACGTGCTGCTGGTGTGGGCGGTGCGCGGGGACGAGTCCCTGACCGGGTTCCTGCGCGGCGCCGGCCTGAAGCGCACCGAGTCCTTCCGCCGGCTGCCGGTCGGGCAGGGCGTCATTGAGGACTGCTGGGCGGCCGTGCTGTAACGGCGTCGGGCGACCAGGCCAAGCCGGCACGCGCCGTCGTTCGTGCGTGCCTCGAGTCGACGCGCGGCGCCCGGGCAGCCCCGGGCGCCGTCAGAGGTCCAGCAGCTGGTCCAGGCCGATGGTCAGGCCCTCGCGTCCGCCGACCTCGCGTACCGCCAGCACCACGCCCGGCATGAAGCTGGCTCGGTCGAAGGAGTCGGTGCGGATGGTCAGCTGCTCGCCGGGGTTGCCGAGCACGACTTCCTCGTGGGCGGTGAGCCCGCGCAGGCGCACGGCGTGTACGTGCACGCCGTCGACTACGGCGCCGCGGGCGCCGTCCGGGTCGGTCTCGGTGGCGTCGGGCACCGGGCCCAGCCCGGCCTCGGCGCGGGCGGCGGCGATGCCGCGAGCGGTGGCGATGGCGGTGCCGGAGGGGGCGTCCACCTTGTTGGGGTGGTGCAGTTCGATGACCTCGGCGGACTCGAAGTAGCGGGCGGCCTTCGCGGCGAAGCTCATGGTCAGCACCGCCGACAGGGCGAAGTTCGGGGCGATGATGACGCTGCGGCCGGCCGCTTCGGGGCGGGCCAGGTGCTCACGCACGCGCCCGTAGGCTTCGTCCGTCCAACCGGTGGTGCCCACCACCACGTCCACGCCGGCGTCGATGAGGGCGTGGACGTTGTCCTCGGTGACGGCCGGGACCGTGAAGTCGACGGCTACATCGGCACCGTTCAGGGTGTCGGCGCTGATGGTGTCGCCGACGTCGAGGCGGGCGACGAGCTCGAGCCCGTCGGCGTCCTGAACGGCCTGGCAGACGGTCGATCCCATGCGCCCGGCGGCGCCGACTACGGCAACAGCGATACTCATGCCGGCATCCTAGCCAGCAATGACACATTCGGGGGGCGGGACCCGACCCTGTTCGCGCGGGTGCTTGGGCCGCACACGCCCAGCAGCCCCCGCACCTCCACACCGTGCTGCCTCGCCGGCCCACACCTCCGACACCACACTCTCAACCACGAAGCACCCTCAATCCCCGCACTCGGGCACCTGAGATGAGTCTCGTAGGAGCGTTGACTCCCGCAAAGCCACCTCAATAGCATCCGTGCCATACCTCACACCCAAGGGAGTCTCCATGTCGCAGTTCGGCCATGGCTCGTCAAGCAGCCCATGCTTAAACCCAGTGCGCGAGGTTCGGCAGAGCGTCATATCGTCGTTGTCTGTCGTCGCCGTCGCTGCCGTGTGTGCGGTTCTCGTCCACCTGAACTTGGATACCCCGCAACAAGCGGTGACAATCGCCGTCGCAATCTCCGCCACAAGCACGGCATTCGCAGTCACCACCGGCCTGCAGACCCTGAAGGCGATTGCCGCCGTGGCACTGGGAGTCATGATCGCGGTTGCCCTCACTCATCCCACGGGCATAGCCGGAGCGTGGGTGATCGGCACGGTCCTCTTCTTCGTTTTTGCCGTGCTCCAGCCCCAGCGACTTCGGGGTAGGCAGGCGCAAGGTTGACCGTGGGCGGTCGCCGCGTGCTCGCCGCGATCGCTGTTTACGACCGCACCGTCCGCTACTACCTATCAGGCCTCCGGCCCGACCACCACGCGGCAGCGCTCCTGGGCGGTGAGCTGGGCCGCCAGGGCGCGCACGTCGTCGGCGGTGACCGCGTCCAGGCGGCGCAGGTTCTCCTCCATCGAGCGCAGCCGGCCGGTGACGACCTCGGCGCGCCCCAGCCGCCCCATGCGCGCCAGGGAGTCCTCTCCCCCGAGCACCATGGAGCCGCGGATCTGCCCGCGGGCGCGCTCCAGTTCGCGCTCGGTGACGCCGTCGGCGGCCAGTGACTCGAACTCGCCGGCCATGACGGTCAGCACCTCATCGACGTCGCCGGGGGCGCAGCCGGCATACAGCCCGAAGGCTCCGGCCCCGGCGTAGGGGGTGTCGAAGGCGTAGGTGGTGTAGGCCAAACCGCGCTTCTCGCGGATCTCCTGGAATAGGCGCGAGGACATGCCGCCGCCGAGGATGGTGGTGAGCACGCTCATGGTCCAGCGGCGCTCGTCCAGCGCCGGAATGCCCTGGCAGGCGAGGTAGACGTGGGACTGCTCGGCCTCCCGGTTCACCGTGATGTCATGAACCGTCAGCTCCGCCACGGGTTCGGTCTCGAAGCGGCGCGGACGCGGGGCGACGGCGCCGCTGGTGTCCCAGCCGGCGGCAGCCAGGTCGGCGGCCACGCGCGCGCAGATCTCGTCGTGGTCGACGGCGCCGGCGGCCGCGACCACGAGCGTGTCGGAGGCATAAGTGCGCTGGTAGTGCTCCCACACGGCGTCGCGGGGCACCGCCGAGACCGTCTCGTAGGTGCCGCCGATGGGGCGCCCCAGCGGGGTGTCGTCACCGAAGGCGGCGCGAGCGAAAGCCTCCTGGGCGATCTCTGCGGGGTCGTCGGCGGCGTCGGCCAGCTCGGAGACGATCACGCCGCGTTCGGTCTCCACCTCGCCCGGGTCCAGGCGGGAGGAGGTGACCATGTCGGCGAGCACGTCCAGGGCGGTAAGGTCGTCCGGGCCGAGCACGCGGGCGTAGTAGGAGGTGTGCTCCTTGGAGGTGGCGGCGTTGGACTCCCCACCGATCATGTCGAAGGCCTCGGCGATGTCGTGGGCACTGCGCGTGGCGGTGCCCTTGAACAGCAGGTGCTCCAGGAAGTGGGTGGAGCCCTCCTGGCCGGCGCGCTCGTCGCGGCTGCCGACGCCGAACCACATGCCCAGTGAGGCCGAGCGCAGTGCGGGCACGTGCTCGGTGATCACCCGCACCCCGCCAGGCAGGATCGAGCGGCGGATCGTGGCGCCGTCGTCGACGAGGCGCAGTTCGGTGCCGGGGGCGCCTGCGGGTGCGCGGTCGAGGGCGGCTTCGGCGAAGCTGGTTTCGGGGCCGGTCGGGGCGGGAGTGGTCACCGCACGAGCCTACCGGCCTAGCTAGAGGCCGTCGACAGCCTAAATTACATCGCAAATTCAGAGAACCAGCGTGTCCACCTCGAACCCGGAGCGATTTGAGATTTAATAGTCTGCCAACGTATCCACCGCAGCGCGTCGCTTACATGTTTCACTAACACATAAAATAGCCCCGGCAGCATCAACAACCAGAGACCTCGCCAGCTACCACCAAGACCTGACGGATCGAATAAGCTCACTATCTCATGCTTGAATTGATCACCACGAAGCCATCTAGCGATAAAATGAACAACATCAGACTCCCCAGCATCCGAAACCAGAAGCAATAACAGGACGGGAAATATCCACTTCGCCACAATAGACGAAATCAGCGACTTATTCGTGGCGTTCTTTTCAACCGCAACGCACGCCTTGATTGTAATCTTATGATCATTTCCACTCTTCCAAAGCGCAAGTTCTGGCAGAGAAGGGTCAAGACCCCTCAGACGACTGTACCTGATGATGAGAACGGACTTTCGAACAAAACATTGGAACCACTCACCTAGAGCGACGGAACATAAAACAATGGATATCGAAACAAAAGGTACGCACACACAGAATACTGGCACTGCGGCACGCTCGGCGGCAGAGCTTGCCGTTACATCAGGACTCGCAGCTAGATTCCTCACATTGTACGCACAAACTAAAGTCGCCAGGACCGCCAGTATGACCGCCACCCCACACGACTCGACTACAGATGTCGACCTTATACCGGCGGAACATATAACCGCGACCACCGCTACAAGGAGAACAATTGACACAACCACATATACCCAAAACCAACGTAATGAAATCATGTGGACCCTATTGTTCGATTCACTACCTAAGCTACTATCCAAATCGGTGAACAGACCTAATTGCACAAGCAACGAACCCACGATACCCACGATAACAGTGACAGTCGCCGCAACACGGGTAGTGAGAGAGCCGTACTTCCGCCATAATTGAGCGGACATCCGCCGTATACAATAACACATTTTCACACGCATAACTTAAATAAACCTACGCGTCAAGAGAGGGTGATTTCAATACCAAAACTGCTCGGCCAGTCCGGAATACTCCCGCGCTGGCCGAGCAGTTACCCCAAGGGCGTTGCAGATGTCGTCTGCCGGATCACTCCTCCTCGGAGGCCTCCACGGTGCGCATACGGCGGCGGCGCGGGCGGCGCTCACGGCGCTCGCCGTCCTCCTCGCTGCGCTCACGGCGGCGGCGCGGGCGACGCTCACCGTCACCCTCACCGCGCTCGGCGCGGCGTGCCTTGGCCTCGTCCTCGGCCGCCTGCTGCTCCTCGTTGAGGACGGCGTGCAGGCTGAGCTTGCCGCGCTGGTCGATCTCGGCCAGCTCGACCTCGACCTTGTCGCCCACGCCCAGCACATCCTCGACGTTCTCCACGCGCTTGCCGCCGACCAGACGGCGGATCTGGGAGACGTGCAGCAGGCCGTCCTTGCCGGGGGTCAGCGACACGAAGGCGCCGAAGGTGGTGGTCTTGACCACGGTGCCGACGAAGCGCTCGCCGATCTCCGGCATCTGCGGGTTGGCGATGGCGTTTACGGCGTCGCGGGCGGCCTCGGCGGACGGACCGTCGGAGGCGCCGATGTAGACGGTGCCGTCGTCCTCGACCGTCAGCTCGGCGCCCGTGTCCTCCTGGATCTGGTTGATCATCTTGCCCTTGGGGCCGATGACCTCACCGATCTTGTCCACGGGGATGTGCACGCTCAGCACGCGCGGAGCGGTGGGGGCCATCTCGTCGGGAGAGTCGATCGCCTGGGCGAGGACGTCCAGGATGAACAGGCGGGCGTCGCGGGCCTGGGCGAGCGCACCGGCCAGCACGTCGGAGGGCAGACCGTCCAGCTTGGTGTCCAGCTGCAGGGCGGTGATGAAGTCGCGGGTACCGGCCACCTTGAAGTCCATGTCGCCGAAGGCGTCCTCGCTGCCGAGGATGTCGGTGAGCGTGGCCCACTTGGTCTCGCCGTCGATCTCCTCGTGCATCAGGCCCATGGCGATGCCGGCAACCGGGGCGCGCAGCGGCACGCCGGCGTTGAGCAGCGACAGGGTGGAGGCACACACCGAGCCCATGGAGGTCGACCCGTTGGAGCCGAGCGCCTCGGAGACCTGGCGGATGGCGTAGGGGAACTCGTCGCGACTGGGCAGTACCGGCACCAGGGCGCGCTCGGCCAGGGCGCCGTGGCCGATCTCGCGGCGCTTGGGGGCGCCGACGCGGCCGGTCTCGCCGGTGGAGAAGGGCGGGAAGACGTACTGGTGCATGTAGCGCTTGTGCTTGATCGGCGACAGGTCGTCGATCTGCTGCTCCATGCGCAGCATGTTCAGGGTGGTCACGCCCATGATCTGGGTCTCGCCGCGCTCGAAGATCGCCGAGCCGTGCACGCGGGGCAGCACCTCGACCTCGGCGGCCAGGGTGCGGATGTCCTTCAGACCGCGGCCGTCCATGCGCACGCCCTCGGTGAGGGTGCGGTGGCGCACGAGCTTCTTGGTCACGGAGCGGAAGGCGGCCTTGAGGGCCTTGGCGTCCTCCTCGGCCGGGTAGGCCTCGGCCAGGTCGGCGAGCACCGCGTCGCGCACGGCGTCGGTGGCCTCGTCGCGGGCATGCTTGCCCTCGGTGGCGATGGCAGCGGCCAGGTCATGGGCCTCGGCGGCCTTCTCGACGGCGTCGTACTGCTCGTCGGTGTAGTCCAGGTACAGGGGGAAGTCGGCGGTGGGCTTGGAGGCGTGCTTGGCGACCTCCATCTGGGCCTCGCACAGCACCTTGATGTGCGGCTTGGCGGCCTCCAGGGCCTCGGCGACGACGGCCTCGGTGGGGGCGGTGGCGCCGGCGGCGATCAGGTCCCAGGCGTTCTCGGTGGCGCCGGCCTCGACCATCATGATGGCGACGTCGCCGTCCTCCAGCACGCGCCCGGCCACCACCATGTTGAAGGTGGCGCGCTCAAGCTCGGAGTAGCGGGGGAAGGCCACCCAGTGCCCGTCGATGAGGGCCAGGCGGGTGCCGGCGACGGGGCCGGAGAAGGGCAGGCCCGCGATCTGGGTGGACATGGAGGCCGCGTTGATGGCCAGGACGTCGTAGGCGTCGTCGGGGTGGATGGACAGCACGGTCTCAACCACCTGCACCTCGTTGCGCAGGCCCTTGACGAAGGAGGGGCGCAGCGGGCGGTCGATCAGACGGCAGGCGAGGATGGCGGAGGTGCCGGCGCGGCCCTCACGGCGGAAGAAGGAGCCGGGGATGCGGCCGGCGGCGTACTGGCGCTCCTCCACGTCCACGGTGAGCGGGAAGAAGTCGAACTGGTCCTTGGGGTGCTTGCCCACGGTGGTGGCCGACAGCACGGTGGTCTCACCGTCCAGGTAGGCCATGGCGCTGCCGGCGGCCTGCTTGGCCAGGCGCCCGGTCTCGAAGCGGACCACGCGCTTGCCGAAGGGGCCGTTGTCGATCACGGCCTCGGCGGCCGTGACCTCGGGGTCATCAAGGAACATATGTTGCGTGTCTCTTTCTGTGTCGATCGTTAGGCCGACCGTGGCCTTCGATCGAGGCCCACGGAGCTGCGCACGCGCTGGTCCGGAGGCCACCACCGAAAACCGACGGGCCGTGCCGTCCGGTTACCGGGTCTGTCCCGGCCACCGGGTCCACTCCCCGTAGCTGCCTTCCGGGCCGACGACGCCGCTGCCGGCGCCATCCGCGTCCGGTAGTGCGGGCTGTTCCGGAACCGATCCGGGAGGGCGTGTTCGGCGGAGCACCTGCCGGCGCCCGGAAAACCCACTGCCACTAGCTTAAGGACGGACGGCTAGATCCTACCGTGGCGCCCGCGCGCGCGGGGGTGACGGAACGGCCGGGAGACGTGAAATAGGACGCGCCGAGGGCTCGGGACTTTCGTGCCTTCCATTTGAGGCAAGCCTTATGCAATCGTTTCAAGTGCGTGGTGGTGGATCACCCACCTCGTCTGCCGGCCACGCGCCGGCGATCCGAAACCCAAGGGAGCGTTTTATGACCTACCGCATGATCTTCAACCAGACCGGCTACTTCGGACGCGGCGCCATCGCCAACATCCCCACCGAGATCACCGCCCGTGGACTGAGCAAGGCCTTCATCGTCACCGACCCGGTCCTGGCTGAGAACGGCACCGCCGCGCGCATCACCGACCTGCTCGACGCCGCAGGCATTGCCTGGGAGATCTTCTCCGACGTCGTGCCCAACCCGCCGGTGGAGAAGGTGCAGGCAGGTCTGGCCGCCTTCCGCAACTCGGGCGCCGACATCCTCATCGGCCTGGGCGGCGGCAGCCCGCAGGACACCTGCAAGGCGATCTCGGTGATCGCCACCAACCCCGAGTTCGAGGACGTGCTCAGCCTGGAGGGGGCCTCCCCCACGAAGCACCCGGGCACGCCCATCATCGGGGTGCCCACCACCGCGGGCACCGCCTCGGAGACCACCATCAACTACGTCATCACCGACACCGCGAACCAGCGCAAGTTCGTGTGCGTCGACCCGCACGACATCCCCGTGATCGCCGTGGTGGATCCCGACCTGATGGACGGCATGCCGCGTGGGCTGAAGGTCGCCACCGGCCTGGACGCCCTCACCCACGCCATCGAGGGCTACATCACCCCCGGTGCCTGGGAGCTGTCCGACGCCCTGTGCCTGCGCTCCATCCAAATGATCGCGAAGAACCTGCGTAAGGCGGCCGAGGGCGACGCCGACGCCGTGGAGCAGATGGGGCTGGCCGCCTACATCAACGGCATGGCCTACTCCAACGTGGGCCTGGGCCTGGTGCACGGCATGGCGCACCCACTGGGCGGCCGCTACAACGCTCCGCACGGAGTGGCCAACGGCATCCTGCTCGCCCCGATCATGGCCTACAACGCCGAGTACACCGGCGAGAAGTACCGCGACATCGCCGAGGCCTTCGGCGTGGCCGACGCGCAGACCATGCCGCTGGACCAGGCGCGCCAGGCCGCCGTTGACGCCGTCGCCCAGCTGACCCGCGACCTGGGCAACCCCACGCGCATCAGCGAGGTGGGCGTGGACGAGTCCGGTATCGCCGCGCTGACCGAGGACGCCTTCGCCGACGTGTGTACCCCCGGCAACCCGCGCCCGGCCACCCGTGAGGACATTGAGGCGCTGTACCGCTCACTGCTGTGAGTCGCGCCGGACGCGTCGATACCGCCTGGTGGACGTCGGCGCGCCCCGCCCTCAGGCTCTTCGTGTTCGAGAGGGTGTGGTGGTGCGGGTGGCCCCGTGGGCGACGGTTCGGCACTTCACGTGACGGTTCGGCACTCGGCTCGGACGCTTCGGCACTCGTGGCGACGGTTCGTACCCCGGGGTGCCGAACCGTCGAGAAGAAGTACGAACCGTCGTCCTGAAGGTACGAACCGTCAGGTCCCGCCCCGCCGGAGTGGGCACCGCGGGGGGCTTGGTGCGAGATCAATTCGCCCAGGGTCCGGCAGCGCATGGCCGGACAACCACCACGCGCCGGGCCCCGGTCTCCACTGTGGAGACCGGGGCCCGTTGTGTAGTCCTGGCGCGCTGTCGCTCAGCGGCGGATGCCGAGGCGGGCGATGAGCTTGCGGTAGCGCTCGATGTCCTCGCGCTCGAGGTAGTCCAGCAGGCGGCGACGCTTACCGATCAGCAGGTACAGGCCGCGGCGCGAGTGGTGGTCGTGAGCGTGGGTCTTGAAGTGCTCGGTGAGGTTGGAGATCCGCTCGGACAGGATGGCGACCTGGACCTCCGGGGAGCCGGTGTCGCCCTCGTGGGTGGCGTACTCGGCAATGAGCTCCTGCTTGCGTTCGGGGGAAATCGACACGATGACTCCTGATCTTCTCGTTGCGCGGAGCGCCGGGGCTGGTTCTCCCGGGCATGACACTCCCGCGGCCGATCGACGGCTGGGCAACCATATCAGCCGCGGGCCGCGCGCCTCGCCCACCGGCCGGTGGCATCGGGCACATGCAGCCGGCCCCGCCGCCTATACTGGCGTTACCTGCAGCACCGCAAACATCGTTGTTTCCCTGAGGAGTCCCCTTGCTATCCCCTGCGCAGCAGTCATTGAAACCCTCCGCACGTATTCGGCCTGTGCTCGTATCGCTCATCGCCGCGCTGGTTGTGCTCGCCCCGGTCGCGGTCACCGGATGCGGTGCCGAGCCCACCTCGTCAAGCACCGCCGGCGCCGACAGTTCCGGCACCGGCACCATGGTGTCGCCTTGCAGCCGCACGCTGTCGGGCACGCAGACCGTCGACGTCGTCTTCGAGGACGAGACCTACCCGGTCCGCGTGCACGTGCCCGAGGACGCCGACCCCGATTCCCCTCTCCCCCTGGTCCTTGACCTGCACGGCTCCAACTCCAACGGCGTCTCCCAGGCACAGATCAGCGAACTCGATGCCGTGGCCGACGCCGACGCCGACGGATTCATCGTCGCCGAGCCCACCGCCGCCATCGCCCTGGACACCGACGACCCGCTGCCCGACGGCAACTGGGCCTGGAACGTGCCCGGCGTGCCCACCACCGCCGGCGAGTACCCGGCGGACGACGCCCGCGACGACGTCGCCTTCCTGACCACGGTTGTCGAGTCCCTGTCGGAGCAGGCCTGCGTGGCCCCCAACCGCGTCTACGCGACCGGCTACTCCGGGGGCGGCCGCATGGCCAGCGCCCTGGCCTGCGAGCGCCCCGATTTGATCGCCGCCATCGCGCCCGTCGCGGGTCTGCGCGCCGGCAAGGCCACCGCGGACGACTTGACCACGATCGACCCCTCGAGCTGCACCCCGGACCAGCCGGTCTCCGTGCTGACCTTCCACGGCACCGACGACGTGGTCAACCCCTATGACGGCAACGACGATCCTCGCTGGGGCTACGGCGTCGAGACGGCCGTAAGCACCTGGGCGGAGCTGGACGGCTGCACCGCCGAGCCCACCACCGACCAGGTGAGCGACCACGTGTCCCTGACCCGCTACGGCTCCTGCGAGAGCGGCACCGAGGTGGGGCTGTACACGGTGGACGCCGGCGGTCACACCTGGCCCGGCACGAGCGCGGACCTGTCCGCCCTGGGCACGATCACCCAGGAGATCAACGCCTCGCAGTTGATGTGGGAGTTCTTCTCCGCCCACCCGCGGCAGTGATGCCCCGAGCGGAGCGGCATCGCCCAGTGTCGGCGCCCCCCTGCCGTCACAGGGCGGTGACGTCCTCGGGGCGGATGGGCTCGGGCACGGGCACGTCCAGCACCGCGGCGGTGTCGATCACGTCCTGCCGCATCTGCGCCAGCAGCGGCTCCAGGCCGTCGAAGGCGAGCATGGGGCGCAGCCGCTCCACCAGTTCGATCACCACGACCTCCCCGTACAGGTTCAAGTCCGCGCGCCCCAGCACATGCGCCTCCACGGTGCGGTCGGGCACGTCGTCGAAGGTCGGGTTGGTGCCGATGGAGATGGCGGCGGGCAGGCGCTCCTCCCCCGCGGCGCCGGCCACCCCCGCCTGGGGGGAGCGCACCAGCCAGCCCGCGTAAACGCCGTCGGGCGGGACCACGCCGGCGGTGGCGGCGTCCAGGTTCGCGGTGGGGAAGCCGAGTTCGCGGCCGCGGCGGTGCCCGTGGATGACCGTGCCGCGCAGCCGGTGGACGTGGCCGAGGACCTCGGCGGCGCCGCGCATGTCGCCGGCCTCCAGCAGTTCACGCACCCAGGTGGAGGACCAGCGGCGGCCGGTGGGGGCGACGACGTCGGAGACGATCTCCACCTCCACGCCGTCGGCGCGACCGATCCGGCGCAGGGTGGCGGCGTCGCCGCTGTTGTCGCGACCGAAACGCACATCGTCACCGACCACGATCGCCCGCGCTCCGAGCAGGCCCTCGAGCCAGTCGCGCACGAACTCCTCCGGCCCCTGGTCGGCGAAGTCGAGGGTGTAGTGGACCACGAGCACCGCATCCAAGCCGGTGGCCGCCAGGGACTCCAGGCGGTCGGCGAGCGAGGTGATCAGTGGAAGCCGTGTGGCGGGGCGGTGTACCGCCACCGGATGCGGGTCGAAGGTCAACGCGATGGTGCACGGCCGACGCCCGTCGGGGGTGGCCGCATGGTGGGCGCGCTCCACGACGCGGGCGAGGATCGCCTGGTGGCCGCGATGCACGCCGTCGAACACGCCTACGGTGACGATGCTGCCGGGGCCGGAGGGATCCCTCA
This sequence comes from Actinomyces sp. Z5, assembly GCF_003287795.1. Taxonomy (NCBI): domain Bacteria; kingdom Bacillati; phylum Actinomycetota; class Actinomycetes; order Actinomycetales; family Actinomycetaceae; genus Actinomyces; species Actinomyces sp. Z5. The sequence goes on along the minus strand of NZ_QMIN01000103.1, from coordinate 25,200 downwards.
GGGCTGCCGGCACCTGCTCGGCGCCATACCAGATCTCCACGGTGCGCCGCCTCAGTCCACGTCGCCGAGGTGCCGCGGGATGTGGGCGATCGTGGTCTGGTTCAAAGGTGTCTCCTGGGTTGAGGGTGTCCGGGTGCGGCGCGGAGGCGGCCGCATCAGTTCGGCAGCACGAGCACGGGACGGGCGTGTTCGCCCTTGTGTGCCAACAGTGCCACGAGCCCGCCCGCCGGGTCGAACCCGGCGGCCACGCCCGGCGCGGCGGCCTTGGAAACAACCCGATGCCCCGGGGGCTGTGCCCGGTCGAGCACCGCGGTGGGCAGGGGCTGACCGTGGCGCAGGGCGCGCGCCTCGGCCTCGTCCAGGGCGACGGCGGGGAAGCAGCGGCGGGCCACGGCGGCCAGGGGCAGCACGGGCAGGGTCTGCCCGGCGGCGACGACGGCGGACAGGGAGGCGATGGTCGCCGCCTCGGCGACCGTGAAGGGACCCACCTCGGTGCGGCGCAGCGCGGTCAGGTGCGCCCCACAGCCCAAGGCGGTGCCGAGGTCACGCGCCAGGGCGCGCACATAGGTCCCCGAGGAGCAGTGCACCTCCAGGTCGACGTCGACCACGGCGGTGCCGTCAGCGGCGGTCGTCGGCCGTGGGGCTCCGCTGCGGGTGAGGGCGTGGATGGTAACCGGACGAGCCGGCAGGTCGACGTCCTCCCCGCCGCGCACGCGCGCATAGGAGCGCACGCCGTCGATCTTGATGGCCGATACCGCGGAGGGCACCTGCATGATTTCGCCGGTCAGGGAGGCCAGGGCGGTGTCGATCCGGGCGGTCAGGTCGGGGCCCGGCGGGCAGCCGGCGGCGGACGTGAGCTCGCCGTCGGCGTCCTCGGTGAGGGTGGTCTGCCCCAGGCGGGCCGTGGCCCGGTAGGTCTTGTCGGCGCCGACCAGGTAGGTCAGGAACCGGGTGGCCCGACCGATGCCGAGCAGCAGCACCCCGGTGGCGGCAGGATCCAGGGTGCCGGCGTGGCCGACCTTGCGGGTGGCGGCCAGGCGGCGGGTCATGGCGACCACGTCGTGGCTGGTGATGCCGGCGGGCTTGTCCACCACCAGCAGCCCATCCGGGGAGGTGACGGAGCCGCGGGGGACGTCGATGCGCCGTCCGGTGGGTCGGCTTGCGGGGTTGCTCACGCCCCGGTCCCCTCCTCATCGGCGTCGGCTTCGGCCGGTTCGTAGTCATCGTGGTCGATGGCCTCGTAGTCGTCCTGGTCCGCGTCACCTGCCGCCTGCGCCGGGTCGTCATTGTCTGCGGCGTAGTCGTCCCCCTCGTCTTCGTCGTCGTGGCGGTAGGGGTCGGCGTCGCCGGCGTAGGTGGCGCCCGCGTAGGTGCGGGCAATCTGTTCGTCGCGGGCGCGTGCCTGGGCGAGGGCGTCCTCGAAGGCCTGCGCCTGCGTGGGCAGCGTGTCAAGCTGGAAGGCAATCGACGGGGTCAGCCGAATGCCGAGCGCCCGACCGACCTCGGAACGGATCAGACCGGTGGCCGAGCGCAGGGCGGCGGCCGTCTCCTCTCGCTCCTCGTCGGTGCCGTAGACGGTGTAGAAGATGGTCGCCTGCTGCAGGTCACCGGTGACGCGCACGTCGGTGATGGTGACGAAGCCGATCCTGGGGTCCTTGATCCTGCCCTGCAGGAGGCGGGCGACGGTCTGTTGAATACGGTCAGCGACCTTGCGGACGCGGGCGGCGTCGGCCATGAGGGCTCCTTAAGGATCGACTACTGGTGGTTCGGGTCACGGCTGCAAGTACTGTGCTGACGGCGCCCGCACCGTGTACCGGAAACCGGCGGACGGATCATTTTGCACCACCGCCAGCGCGATCGCCAGAGCTCCGGGCCGCGTCTCATACACGAGTTCGTCTCACATACACGAGTCTTGGAGGTTTGCAGGCGCCGGGCACGTGCAAACCTCCAAAACTCGTGGTCATGACGCAAACACGTGTTCATGGCGCCGGGCGCGCTAACGTTCCTGCCGACATCCCGACTCCTGCGGGCGCCATGCCGCGCGAATCAGGCTCGTGCGCACTGCCTCCCGCCGAACAGGAAAGCCACACGTGACCGACTCCGCCTCCCCCGCTCCCGAGTCTCATACCGCCGTCGCAACGCCGGCACCGGCGCGAACCGCCGCCGGCACCGGGGACACCTCCGGCGTGGCGATGGTGCTCGGCTGCTACCTGCTGTGGGGCCTGTTCCCCCTGTACTTCCGCCTGCTGCAGGATGCCGGCAGCGTTGAGATCATCGGGCATCGCCTGGTGTGGACGCTGGCCACCTGCCTGGGACTGACCGCGCTGCGCCGCTCCTGGCCTGCCCTGCGCACGGCGGTCGCGACGCCGCGAATCCTGGGCACGCTCGCGGCCAGCGGACTGCTGGTGTCGGTGAACTGGCTGGTGTACGTCTACGCGGTCAACTCCGGCCGCACCGCGGATGCGGCCCTGGGGTACTTCATCAACCCGCTGGTAACGGTGGTGCTCGCGGCGATCTTCCTGGGTGAGCGGCTGCGCCGGGCCCAAGGTGTCGCCGTCGGCGTTGCGGTGGTGGCGATCACCGTGCTGGTGGTGGCGCAGGGATCACTGCCGTGGATCTCGCTGTCGCTGGCGCTGTCCTTCGGCCTGTATGGGCTGGTGAAGAAGCGCGTCGGCGGGAGGGTGGACGCGCTCACCGGACTCACGGTGGAGAGCGGCTGCATGACACCGGTGGCGCTGGCCTACTTCGCCTGGCTTTACGCCGGCGGGCACGGCGCACTACAGGGGACGACGGCGTCTGCGGGCCTGGCCGCGGGACTGGTGCTGGCGGGCCCGGTGACGGCGGCGCCGCTGCTGCTGTTCGCCGCGGGCACGCGCCGGGTGCCGCTGTCCATCGTGGGGCTCAGCCAGTACATCACCCCGGTCATGCAGTTCCTGCTCGCCTGGGCGGTGTTCCACGAGGAGATCTCGCCGGCACGCTGGGTCTCGACGGCGCTGGTGTGGGTCGCGGTGGTCGTGTTCGTCACCGACCTGCTGTGGCAGCTGGCGCACCGGCCGCGCCCTGGCAAGCATTAACGCTTCACGGAGGCCCGATTACCCCCGGCTCTCAGCCGAGCAGGTTGAAGACTCCACCACCATCCTTGCCGTGCTTGTCATCGGTGGCCGGATGACGCGGCCGGGCCGAACCGCCCGGCGGCAGTAGCCCGACACTTGACCGCCGCCCCGCGACACGCTGCTCTGAAGCACCACACCCACACGAATTACCCAGACACGCCGGCCCGGAACACCACGCTCACGCCAATGCCCCAGTCATAAGCCCGGGTGTCCGGGAGCCAGATGACGCCGGTGCCACCACTCCCGAAGGAGTCGGCGGCACCGGCGTCATTTCTACCGGTCGCGGCGCGTTACAAGTGCCGGTCTCGGTGTGTTAGCCGGCGGCGGTCCCGACGGTCAGTCGCGGGGCTTCTCGCGCATCTCCCAGGTCTCGATGACGTCGCCCTCGGCGATGTCACGGAAGCTGAGGTTGATACCGCATTCGTAGCCCTCGCGGACCTCGGTGACGTCGTCCTTCTCGCGGCGCAGCGTCTCCACCGTGAGGTCCCCGTTCACCACGACGCCGTCGCGCACCAGGCGGGCCTTGGCGCCGCGCTTGATGACACCGGAGCGGACGATCGAACCGGCGATCGAACCGAACTTCGAGGAGTGGAAGACCTGGCGGATCTCCGCCGTGCCCAACTCGACCTCCTCGTAGACCGGCTTGAGCATGCCCTTCAGGGCCGCTTCGACGTCCTCGATGGCGTTGTAGATGACCGTGTAGAACTTCATGTCGACGCCCTCGCGGTCGGCCAGCTCGGCAACACGCACGGCGGGGCGCACGTTGAAGCCGATGATGACGGCGGAGTCCACCGTGGCCAGGTTGACGTCGTTCTGAGTGACGGCGCCGACGCCGCGGTGGATGACCCGCAGGGCCACCTCGTCGCCGACGTCGATCTTGAGCAGCGAGTCCTCCAGCGCCTCGACCGCACCCGAGCTGTCGCCCTTGAGGATGAGGTTGAGGGTATCGACCTTGCCCTCCTTGAGGACATCGGTGAGGTTCTCCAGGGAGACGCGCTTGCGGCGCTTGGCCAACTCCGCGGCGCGCCCGGCGGCCTCACGTCGGTCGGCGATCTGCCGGGCCGTGCGGTCGTCGGGAGCGACGATGAAGGAGTCGCCCGCGCTGGGCACGTTGGTCAGCCCCAGCACCTGGGCGGGCCGGGCCGGGCCGGCCTCCTCCAACGGGTTGCCGTACTCGTCGAACATGGCGCGCACGCGCCCATAGGCGCTGCCGGCGACGATTGGGTCGCCGACGTGCAGGGTGCCGCGCTGGACCAGCACGGTGGCGACGGCACCGCGGCCCCGGTCCAGCTTCGCCTCCACGGTGACGCCGCGGGCGTCCGTGTTCGGGTTGGCGCGCAGGTCGAGGGCGGCGTCGGCGGTCAGCAGGACCGCCTCCAGCAGGCCGTCGATGTTGGTGCGCTGCTTGGCGGAGATGTCGACGAACATGGTGTCGCCGCCGTACTCCTCGGGCACCAGACCGTACTCGGTGAGCTGGCCGCGGATCTTCTCCGGGTTGGCGCCCTCCTTGTCGATCTTGTTGACGGCCACGACGATCGGCACACCGGCCGCCTGGGCGTGGTTGAGGGCCTCCACCGTCTGCGGCATGACGCCGTCGTCGGCGGCGACCACCAGGATGGCGATGTCCGTCACCTCGGCACCGCGGGCACGCATGGCCGTGAAGGCCTCGTGACCGGGGGTGTCGATGAAGGTGATCGGTCGGGTCTCATCACCCAGGTGCACCCGCACCTGGTAGGCGCCGATGGACTGGGTGATGCCGCCGGCCTCGCCGGCGACCACGTCGGTGGAGCGGATGGCGTCCAGCAGCTTGGTCTTACCGTGGTCGACGTGGCCCATGACCGTGACCACCGGCGGGCGCGGCAGCAGTTCGGCGTCGTCCTCGCCGGCCTCCTCGGCCTCCAGGTCAATGTCGAAGGACTCCAGCAGCTCACGGTCCTCGTCCTCGGGCGAGACGATCTGGACGTCGTAGCCCAGTTCGGCCCCCAGCAGGGCGAAGGTGTCCTCGTCCAGCGACTGGGTGGCCGTGGCCATCTCCCCGAGGTGGAACAGGACGGTCACCAGCGCCGCCGGGTTGGCGTTGATCTTCTCCGCCAGGTCGGTCAGCGTGGCGCCCTGGCGCACACGCACCGGGGTGGAGCCGTCGCCGCGGGGGACGACGACGCCGCCGATCGTCGGCGCACTCTGCTGTTCGAATTCCTGGCGCTTGGCCCGACGCGACTTACGGCCCCGCGGGGCACCACCACCGCGCCCGAAGGCGCCCTGGGTGGAGCCACGACCGCCACGGCCGCCACGGGGGCCGCCGAAGCCGCCACGGGGACCGCCGCCGCCGGAACCTCCGCGACCGCCGGAGCCGGGACGACCACCACGGCCGCCCTGACCGCCGCGGGACGGCGCACCGGGACGCCCCACCGAGGAGCGGCCCGGCATCATGCCCGGGTTGGGGCGCGGACCACCGGAACGCGGGCCCGGACGCGGGCCACCCTGACCCGAGCGCGCGCCCTGTGGACGCGGACCACCCGAACCGCCGGGGCGCGGGCCGCCACTACCGCCGGGACGCGGTCCCGGACGTGGACCGCCCTGACCGGGGCGTCCACCCTGCGGACGCGGACCACCCGAACCGCCGGGGCGGGGCATGCCCTGGGAGGTGGCGTACGGGTTGTTGCCGGGACGCGGGCCGCCGGAACGGCCGCCCTTGCCGCGGCCACGGGAGCCGCCGGGACGGGGCATGCCCTGGGAGGTGGCGTACGGGTTGTTGCCCGGACGCGGGCCGCCCGGGCGGGGGCCGGGCGTGGGTGCGCTCGGGCGGGGGCCCGGAGTCGGCGCGGCCGGGTGGGCAGTCCCCTCGGCGCCCGGGGTCGACGTCGGGTGCGCCGGCCGGGGCCCAGGAGCCGGATGCGCGGGCTTGGGCGCCGCGGGCTTGGGCGCGGAGGACGTCTGCTTCGGTGTCGGTGCGGCCGAGGTCGCAGCCGGCTTGGGCGCGGCGGGGGCCGGCTTCGGGGCGGCCCCCGACGGCCTCGGGCCGGTCGGCTTGGGCGCCGCCGGCTTGGGTGCCGACGCGGCCCCCTTGGGGGCGGTCGGCTTGGGGGTCTTGGACTCGCCGCCCTGCGCGGCGAAATGCTCGCGGACCCGGCGCGCAACGGGGGGCTCAACGGTGGAGGACGCCGCCTTGACGAACTCTCCCTGATCCTTGAGCCAGGCCAGAATCACCTTGGAGGTGATCTTCTTGCCAGTGGGGTCGAGCTCCTTCGCGAGCTCATGAACGCGTGGTTTTGCCACTTTTCTCCTGTCCGGTTCCCCACCCCGAACAGGGTGGGTGCTAGTAGAGGCAGCTCATCGCCGGGTACTCATCGGGTGCCCATCAGCTTCCTACCCGCCTTTGCTATCGGTCGTGCCGACCCCGGTCGGGGACGGCGTGTACGCGCGGCCGTGATCCGCCCCGTGAAGGCCGATCCAGTCGCGCACGGGGGCCACATCGGGTGACCCGCTCATGCGCAGGGCACGCGCAAAGGCGCGCCTGCGCTCAGCGAGATTGACGCATTCCGGGTCCGGGTGGATCCAGGCGCCGCGTCCGGGCCGGATTGCCCGGGCGTCGACGGCCAGCTCGCCACTGTCCGTCAGGGTCAGGCGCAGCAACTGCGCCCTGGGGGCCTTGCCGCGGCAGCCGATACAGGTGCGTTCGGGCACGTGGGGGGTTTTGACCACCGGCTGGCCGCGTCCTTCCGCTCGCTGTCGACTGCCCGCCGCGGAGCGCCGAGCCGGGGCCCGACGCTTGCCCGTAGGCAGGCCGAAAGCAAGTGTAACCGGGTTGGGCGTCAGTCCTCAGCGCCGGGCGCTGAGGGACCAGTCACGTCGTCGGCACGGGAGTCGTGGCCGGGAGTCACCTCACCGGACTCGGTGTCGGCGTGAATGTCGATCTTCCAGCCCGTCAGCCGGGCCGCCAGGCGAGCGTTCTGCCCCTCCTTGCCGATCGCCAGCGACAGCTGGAAGTCGGGGACGATGGCGCGGGCGGAGCGCTCCTCGGCGTCGAGCACGGTGACGGAGGAGACGCGCGCGGGCGACAGGGCGTTGGCGACGAAGCGGGCCGGGTCTTCGGAGTAGTCGACGATGTCGATCTTCTCCCCGCCCAGCTCGGCCATGACCGCGCGCACTCGCTGCCCCATCGGGCCGATACAGGCGCCCTTGGCGTTCACGCCGCGCACCCGCGCGCTGACCGCGACCTTGGTGCGGTGCCCGGCCTCGCGGGCGACCGAGACGATCTGCACGTCACCGGAGGCGATCTCCGGGACCTCGCGCTCGAACAGTCCCCGCACCATGCCCGGGTGGGTGCGCGAGAGGATGATCTGGGCTCCCTTGGGCCCACGGGACACCTCGGTGACGTAGGCGCGGATGCGGTCGCCGTGCCGGTAGCGCTCACCGGGCACCTGCTCGTGCGGCGGCATGATGCCCTCGTGCTCGTCGTCCAGGCGCACGTAGACCAGGCGCGGGTCGCGGCCCTGCTCGACGGTTCCGGAGATGAGTTCGCCGGCCTTGTCCTTGAAGGCGCCCAGGACCTCGAAGTCGCGCCGGTCCTGGATGCGCTGCACGATCACCGAGCGGGCGGTGGCCTGGGCGATGCGGCCGAAGTCGTCGGGGGTGTCGTCGAAGTACTCGCCGGTGGGCTCGTCGTTCTCGTCGACCTCCGGGGCGAGTACGGTCATGTGCCCGGTCTTGCGGTCGATCTCCACGTGGGCGCCGCGGATGGCGCCGGGGACCTTGCTGTATGCGCCCAGGATGGCGTCCTCAATGGCGGGCAGCAGATTGTCCAGGTCGATGCCCAGCTCGTCGGCTGCGCCGCGCAGCTCCGGCATGTTGATGTCCATGATTCCTAATTCCTTTGTCTCGTCTGGGTGCGGTCGGCGTCGCCGGCTGGGTCCGGGCGGGGCGCCGGGGCGGGGCTGGGGCCGCTTACATGCTCACGACCATACGGGCGGTGGCGATGTCCGCGAGCGCGATGGTGCGGGGCGAGTCGTCGACGGTGAGGGTGACGGTGTCGGCGTCGGCGGCGGTGACCTCGCCCTCCAGGGCCTGTTCCTCGGCGGTGGTGACTACCGCGCGGTGGCCGACGGCGCGGCGGAAGTGGCGGGGTGTGTGCAGTTCCCGCTCGGCGCCGGGGGTCGACACCTCCAACGTGTACTGGCCTGCGACCGGGTCGGCGGCGTCGACGGCGTCGGAGATCGCGCGGGTGGCCTCGCCGAGGGTGTCCAGGTCGAGGTCGCCGGGTCCGTCGGGAAGGTCGACGACCACGCGCAGCGTGGTGTACTTGCCGGCCCGCGCCAGGCGCACGTCCTCCAGGAAGAGCCCGGTCTGCTCGACGACGGGGGCGAGTAGCTGATGCAGGCTTTGCTCCTGGCTCCGGGCGGACGCGTCGGTCATATGGAGGTTCCTCCCGTAATGGGCCCGGTGGGGGCGGATTGTGTCTGAGTTCTTCAAGTCGGATCGGTTGATCGCCACCATGCTACCCGCCCATGCGAGGATGACCACGTGACACCGACGCCCGCCACCGATTCCGCCGCGCCCTCCCCAGAGCCTGCCGCATGCCGTGCCGCCCACGCCGGCGGTTCACACCGGCCCGGATCGGCTCCGGTGGGCGCGCTCCCCCGCCGGGTGCTGCTGCGCCGGGCGGGAGCGCTGGCGGCGGCGGTGGCCGCGACCGCCGCCTGTGGGGTGCGCCTGGGTGAGGGTTCGCCCGCCTCGCTGCCGACGGTGCCCGCTCAGGAGGCGATGCGGGACGCGCTGGCCCGACAGACGACGCTGATCGGCTCAACGGCGGACGTGGTCGCCCGCTCGGGCGGGCAGCAGTCCGCCCAGGCGGATGCGATCGCCGTGGCGGCTCGGACCCAGTTGGAGGCCCTGGGCGGGGTGTGGGACCCGTGGGCGACGCCGGTGCCCACCACCTATGAGACGGTCTCCCCTGCGCCGTCGGCCGCCGCGGATGCCGACGTCGACGACCTGGTCTCCGCCCTGACCGACGGGTTGGGGCAGGCGCGTGCGGCGGCGGCCGCCTGCGAGGATGCCGCGACGGCACGGCTGTACGCCGCCCTGGCGGTGGCGTGGTCGCTTCAGGCGCGCACGCTCAATGCGGATGCGGTGGAGGTGAGCGGCCGTGACGCCTCGGCCCTGGCCGAGGCGCTGCCCGGCGTGCTGCTGGCCGCCTACGACGCGACCCGCTATGCGCTGGAGGAGGTGGCCGCGCGTTCGAGTGACGAGGCCCGCACCCGTGCCGAGGCGGACGTGGTCTACACCAAGGCGGTCATCAGCGCGTCGCTGGCGCTGGGCGGGGAGGACACGCGGCTGGCGGCCTACGCCGCCCCGACGCAGGCGGCGGACTCCGCCACCTCCCTGGACGTCACTTGGGCGCGGCAGGCGTGGCTGCGGGTGGAGGAGACGGAACTGGCGCAGGTCGCCCCGGCGGGCGGCGAGGCCACCGAGGCGGCGATCGACGCGGCCCTGTATGCGGCGGAGCGTGCCCGCGCGTGGGGCGCCGCCGCGGACGACCCGCTGCCCGGCTACTCCGCCTGAGGGGGCGGAGCATCGATCCAGGCGCGTTCACGCACGGCATGCACCAGTTCGCCGGCGCCCAGTGGTCCCCGCGCCGCGACCAGGGCGTGCAGGTCCCCCTCTTCACGCACCAGGCGCAGGCGACAAGGACCGGTCTGCAAACTCCAGGACTCGACGAAGGCCGTGACCACCCGTCGGGATCGCCCCAGGGTGCGCGGTACCGCCAGGTACAGGCGGTCGCGTCCACGTACCCGGTCCAGGGCGTCCAGGCCGCGGGCGAGCAGTCGTCGCAGCCTCCCGGGCGGGGTGGTCACGCGCAGGGTCCAGCGGGGCACCTCGAGCACGAACCGTGGACGGTGCTTCGGTGCGGATACCAGTTCGACGAGGGTGTCCGCTGCCAGTCTGCGGTCGGCGGCGGCCCCGCCGGTGAAGGCGATGCGCGACGCGCCGGCCTCCGTCAGGCTGAGGGCCCCGATACCGGCATCGGCGTCAATGCGACCGGCGGCGATGAGTCCGGCCAGGACGCTACACGCTGCGCCGTACCACAGCTCGGCGGGATCGCCGCGCCGTAGCAACCCGTCCTCGGCGGTCAGTACCACCGTCTGCGCCTCCTCGCCCAGGCTCTCGAGTGCCGAAACGCGCTCCTCTGCGACGGTGGCGGACGGCGGGGTGCTCCAGGCACGTCGCTCCCACTCGCGGGGGCCGAGCACCGTCGCGGCATTGAGGGCACCGACAATGTCGGCATCTGCGCCGCCCGCGACGGCGCCGAGCAGGCGGCACTGGTGCGGTTCCAGGGCGGCGTCCAGCCCGGTGCGAATGGCGGCGGTACCGGCCTCGGGATCGGGGACGGCACTCCACAGGTATTCGTGGCGTCGCCGGAGCCGGTCCAGGTCGCCTCCGGGGCCCGCTCCCGCCCGGCGGGGCAGCAGGCAGGTGACGGACCAGTTGTGGGCGGTCTTGTCGGGCCAGGCGGAGTCGAGCCGCAGCGTGCGCCCGCGCAGCTGCTGAACGGAAGTGGCGGTGGTCACGGTGGTCAAGTCGATCAGGGTGTTAACGGCCGGGCAGTCCCACCCCTCCCCCAACAGGCCGCGGGTGCCGACGACGAGCTGCACGGCTCCCCGGTCCATCAGCGTGCTCACGGCGCGCACGAGTCGAGCGGTGCCAGCACCCACGCCCTGCACGCGCAGAGTCCAGCCGTCGTCGATTGCGGGCAGTTCCAATCCGGTGTCGGCACGCAAACGGTCGAGCAGCTCGTGGTCGGCCGAGGCGAGTTGCAAGTGTCGGCCGGTCAGAAGCACGGGGTGCAGTTCACGCACCAGGGCGTCGGCCAGGATCGTCATGTAACAGCGCAATGCACCGCCGCGTGAGGCCCGTTCCTCCGAGCCGGTGGGCGGTCCGAGGACGTCCAGAGCGCGGTGGGCGGCCGAGCGCTCGGCCGCATCGGTGACCACCACGGCGCGCAGCCTGTCCCCGAGGCAAGCGTGTTCGGCGTGCAGGATGTCCACGACGGCTACATCCTTCGCCCTGGATGCCGCGCATATCGCGTCCTGTGGCGAGCGGCCGGGACGCAGTCCGGAGTCGGTGAGCCGGTAGCCGTAGCCGGCCAACAGCTCCTTGACATCCTGCCACTGACGGCGGCGCCCCGGGACGGGCAGCAGCCGGGTCAACGCGTACCGGCCGAGCAGTTCCAGGTTCTCGACCACGTCCAGCACGCGGGTGGCCGGCAGGAGAGGCACCAGCGCCGTCGTCTGCTCGGTGGGGACATATTCGCCCAGGCGGTCGCGCAGCAGTGCTCCGGCCGCGATAGCGGCCTGCGGATCGGCGTCAAAGCCGGCTACCAGGCGGACGGTGAGGGCGTCGTCGTCGGTGGCCGTCGGCTCGGGCAGATCATCCACGGGAGGCGCCACGGTGTGCACCAGGAAGTCCACACCGTCCGGGGCCAGCAGGAGCTCATCGAGGCGATGGTCCAACTCGGCACCGGCGTCGGCCAGGAATGCCCGTTCCTGTTGATCCGGGAGGGTGAAGCGCACCAGGCTGCGGCTCGGTGCGAGACAGCCGGCACGAACTACGGCGGGAACCGGGATCTCGTAGTCGACCTCGCCCAGCAGCGCTTGGTACCGGCTGCGGGAACGATCCTCCACAGACGGGAGCGTGGCGGTGAGCCCGATAAGGGTGGGACGGGCGCCGACCGAGTCGAGACGGGCCAGCAGGTAATGGATGACGGCCGCCCAGTGGGCGCGCAGATGGTGACATTCATCGACGACGACGGTGGCCACGCCCGCCTTCACCAGCGCGTCGATCCGAGCCCGGGCCGTCGGATGCAGCAGGGAGGCCAGGTGATCGGCGTCCAGCGAGGCCAGCGAGGCGCGAACGGCGGAGGCTCGACGGGAGATGCCGGAGCGGTAGGCCGCAGGGTTCTTCGCGGCCAGGTCCTCCAGCCACGCCTCGGCGCCGCCCGGAGCCTGTCCGGAGTCAGCGAGTTCCTCGAGCCAGCGCTCTCGAGCGGCCGCCCGCCAGGGCGCGGCGGTGTCGACCACGGCCAGGGACTGGTAGGTCAGTACCGTCAGGTCTGCGGGGACCGTGGAGCCGTAGTCGTCTTGGGATGCATCTTCGCCGTCGCTCACATGGTCGCGCACGCGTGGCGGGCGGCCGTTGACGTCGCGTAAGTGCCCCCTGGCCTGCTCACACCACTGCTGACGGATCAGGGTGGTGGGGGTCAGTACGAGAGCCCGCCGCCCGTTGGCGCGCGCGAGGGCCAGGCCAATCAGTGTCTTGCCGGATCCCGGTGGCGCCACCAGGTGCAGACGCGCGCCGTCGACGGGATCCACGGCGCGCAGCATGTCCACCTGATAGCCGCGCAAGTTCGCCGTCAGAGTCCAATCGGACAGCGGGCGCGGCGGGCGGATCGCCCCGCTATGGGCGGGCGGCATCGTCCCCGGCCAGCGCCGCCTGCACCAGTTCGCGCACGCGGTCGGCGGCCTGCGCCACCGGCACGGAAACCCGCTCGCCGCTGCGGCGGTCGCGGATCTCCACGGTGCCGTTCTTGGCCAGGTCGCGCCCGACCACCACGATGAAGGGCATGCCGAGCAGCTCGGCGTCCTTGAACTTCACGCCGGCGCTGACCCTGCGGCGGTCGTCGTACAGGACCTCCACCCCGGCCCCGTCCAGCGCGGCGGCGAGGGATGCGGCGGCCTCGAAGACGGCGTCGTCCTTGCCGGTGGCCAGGACCTGCACCTGGTAGGGGGCAACCTGGATGGGCCAGGCCAGGCCCTGCTCGTCGTGGTTGGACTCGGCCACGGCCGCCAGGGCGCGGGTGACGCCGATGCCGTAGGAGCCCATGGTGACGATGCGGGACTTGCCGTTCTCATCCAGCACGGTCAGGTCCAGGGCGCGCGCGTACTTGCGTCCCAGGGCGAAGATGTGCCCGAGCTCGATGCCGCGGGCCAGGTGCAGGGGGCCGGAGCCGTCGGGGGCGGGGTCGCCCTCACGCACCTCGGCGGCCTCGATGGTGCCATCGGCGGTGAAGTCGCGGCCGGCCACCAGGTCGAGCACGTGCCGCTGGGGGGCGTTGGCACCGGTGACCCAGGCGGTGCCGGGCACCACCCGCGGGTCCAGCAGGTAACGCACCGAGCCGGTGAGCACCTCATTGCCCTCCGCGTCCCGCTCCACGCGGCGCTTCGGCGAATTGGGGCCGATGACGGCGGGGCCGATGTAGCCGCGCACCAGCTCGGGGTGGGCGGCGAAGTCGGAGTCGGTGGCCATCTCCACCTCGGCGGGGGCGACGGCGGCCTCCAGGCGCCGCATGTCGACGTCGCGGTCCCCGGGAATACCGACGACCAGCAGCTCCCGCTCACCGCCGGGGTGAGTCAGGGCTACGACGACGTTCTTGAGCGTGTCCGCGGCGGTCCAGGCGCGCCCGTCGGCGCGTGGGTGTTCAGCATTGACGAAGTCGACCAGGGTTTCGATGGTGGGGGTGTCGGGCGTATCCACCTCATGGGCGGGACCGACCCCGGAGGCGTCCACGTCCGCGGGCACCGGCGTGGTAACCGCCTCCGCGTTGGCCGCGTAGCCGCCGTCGGTACGCACGAAGGTGTCCTCACCGATGGGCGAGGGATGCAGAAACTCCTCGGAGTGGGAGCCGCCCATGGCACCGCTCATGGCGTTGACGATCACGTACTCCAGGCCCAGCCGCTTGAAGATCCGCTGGTAGACGGCGCGGTGCGCCTGGTAGGAGGCCTCCAGGCCGGCGTCGTCGATGTCGAAGGAGTAGGAGTCCTTCATGACGAACTCGCGGCCGCGGATGACGCCGGCGCGCGGGCGGGCCTCGTCACGGTACTTCGTCTGGATCTGGTAGATGGACACCGGCAGGTCCTTGTACGAGGAGTACAGGTCCTTGACCAGGAGGGTGAACATCTCCTCGTGCGTGGGTGCCAGCAGGTAGTCCGCGTCCTTGCGGTCGGTCAGCTTGAACAGGGTGGGCCCGTAGTCGTCCCAGCGGCCGGTGGCCTTGTAGGGCTCCGCGGGCAGCAGTGCCGGGAAGAGCACCTCCTGGGAGATGGTGTCCATCTCCTCGCGGACGATCGCCTCGATCTTGCGCAGGGTGCGCAGGCCGAGCGGCAACCAGGTGTAGACGCCCGGGGCGGTACGGCGGATGTAGCCGGCGCGCACCAGCAGCTTGTGGCTGTCTACCTCCGCGTCGGCGGGGTCCTCGCGCAGGGTTCGGATGAAGGCCTTGGACATGGTCTGAAGCACGGGGCCGATCTTACGTGCTGACGGCGCGGGGCCAAGTCGAAGACCCGCCGCCACGGGAGTCAACCGGCCGAGGCCAAGTGCCGGCACGGCCCGCGTCGAGGCGGAGCCGCACCCGACGAGCGCCGCAACCGATGAAAACAGACCGAGCACCATGGGTTTGCGTCACAAACTAGTTCGTGTACACTTAAAGCAGCGGTTTGCGTGGCCAACCACTTTGTTCTACTTAAGGAGCAGTCATGGACCCGACACCGGTTTCCCCCAACAACGCAGACGGCGGACTCGAGCCCGCCGCCGCACTCGCCACCATCAGCGAGCAGCAAACCGCCTACCTACGGCACATGGAGGTCCACTCCGCCCCGCTCTACCTCGCCTGGGGCCTGGCCTGGCTGATCGGGTACGGCGTCTGCGGTCTCAGCGTGGGCGGCGATTATGAACTCCCCCGCAATTCCTGGCTAGCCTTCATGGGCTGCCTGGCGGCCGCCGCCGTCTTCACCTGCGTATACATCGCCCGACGCTCACGCGGACTGCGCGGCCGCACCTCCTGGATCGGCATGCTGTACGGACTGGCCTGGGCGGGCGGCATGATCCTGGCCTTCACCACCACCGCCAGGCTGGGAGCATTCCTCAACGAACTGGGGACCGCCCAGGCGGCGAATGTGGGCTCAATCGTCGCCAACGCCCTGCCGTGCCTGGTGGTCGGGGTACTGTTCCTCGCCGGAGCCGCCATCTGGGAGGAGACCACGATGGCCGTCACCGGCGGCTGGATACTGGTAGTCACCACAGCGGCCACCGTCGTCGGCGGACACGCGCTGTGGGCCATCATGGCCCTGGCCGGCGGAGGTGGCCTCCTGGCGGCAGGGATCCTGACGGCGCTCCTCGGCCGCCGTCAGAGCGCAGCCGTGCGGGACTGACGATGCCCACCAGCGAACCGCTCGACCCGGTCATTCACGCCCAGTCCCGCCTGCGGATCATGGCCACCCTGGCCGCGGTCCCCCAGGGAGACGCCCTGGTCTTCCCCCGTCTGCGCCAGCTGCTGGGCATGACGGCGGGCAACCTGTCCACCCACCTGTCACGGCTGGAGGAGGCGGGGTACGTGGAGCAGAACAAGACCTTCTCCGGGCGCATGCCCGCCACGTATGTCTCGCTCACGCCTCGAGGCCGCGCGGCCTTCGCCGAATACACCCGGCAGCTACGCGCCTTGCTGGATGCCGAGTGACGGCGACGCCCGCTGTGAGTGCACCAGACACCTGGTGCACTCATAACACATCACTGTATGATGCAGTCATGCGCACTACCGTCGATCTGCCACCCGCCGTACACAGCCAGATCAAACGGCTCGCCGAGGAAAGGAAGACTTCCATATCCTCGCTGGTGGCGGATCTGACGCGTCGCGGTTTAGAACAACTCGAGCCCGAGACGCCCCTAGAGATCGATCCCGAGACCAATCTTCCGGTCATGCATGTTGGACATCGGGTCACCGCGGCAGATGTTGATGCCTTTCTGGCGGATTCCGAATGACTACGTATCTCTTGGACGCCAATGTCCTCGTAGCTTTGCTGGTTCCGGAGCACGAACACCACGATCCGGCTCGCGCCTGGCTGGTGTCCTGCCCGGATGAGGCGGTGTTCGTGCTCAGCCCCATCACCGAGGGGGCCTATTGCCGGTACATGGTCCGCTGCGGTTACTCCATAAAGACATCACAAGCCGCCTTGAACCATCTCCATTTGCTGGAACAATGGGCCTTTTGGCCGGACGACGCATCGTATGCGGACATCGACATGAATGACGTTCATGGGCACAAACAAGTCACGGACACATACCTGGCTGAGTTGGCCCACTCCCATGGCGGGCTACTGGTCACCTGCGATCGCCCCTTGGCACAGCGCCGTCAGAGCACAACCATGCTCATTCCCGGAGTCATTCCCGGCGCCTAAGCCGCTCGACTCCTCACCGGGCCCCGATTATCGGTTCTTCCGGTTTGGGGGTGTGGTGGTTGTCTCGGGCTGCGGCAGGAGTGCTGCCGATGTCCTGGGATATGGCATGGGGTGGGGTGACGTGGGGTGGGGTGTCTGGTGCGCCGGCTGGGCGTTAACAACGCTACTTAACGCTCTGCTGTATACCCCAGGGGCCTTCAGCAGACGGTTAACCGGCGTTGTTAACCCCGAAGTGGCGTAGCAGACGGCGAAGCGGCGCAGTAGACGGCCCCGCTCCCGGGCGCCGGAGCTATCGGCAGCCAAGTGCAGCCAGGCCTGGCATGACGAGCCGGCGCCGTGGAGGCTTAACCCGCGTCCTCGAGCACTCCGCCTGGCCGCGGCGAGA
>NZ_QMIN01000103.1:0-8469 GCF_003287795.1 Actinomyces sp. Z5 | reverse complement strand
AGATCGGGCAGAGCCTTGCTCGTGGGGACCGTGTTCTCACGGCCCGCACATCTACCCCCGAAAGTCAACCACCGTCCCGGGTTAACCTCCCAGGCCATAATCACCCCGACTTCCCCGCACCACAGCAACCAAAATCCCGATCTTTAGCAACACGTTCACGCCGATAACTCGCGAGCGAGGGGTTGACACGCCTTGGATACTTGAGGGGAAGGCGCGCCGCGCGAATCCCGCACAAAGGAGGGATGTACTGTGAGCACTGCAGTTGCGCCGCCTCGCGGCGTGGTAAAACACTTTACACGCCCGGAGCTAGAGGCCCGCAAACGAGACATCGTCAATGAATTAGAGCGCCGTTTCGGCAGCCTGGACGCGGCGCTTGCCCAGGAGTACACCGGAGACTACCCCTCGGAAGACCTGCGGCTATTCGGTGCCTACCATGACGTGCTGTTCTTACTAGAGCATGACCGATAGCGTCGACGAGCAGACCTTACGGTTTGCCAACGGCCTGACTCACACGGTCCGGGCGGTGACCGTGGAAGCTCCCGAGTTTCAGGTCAACGTTGCTGGCAATGATCCGTGGTTCGCCACCGTCCGCCCTGAAGACGAGGCGGCAATCAACCTGACCATAGGTGGTAGATGCCTGCTTGACCTCACGGTCTCTTTCCAATGCACGCTGTCTCAGAAGCATCCGTACATGCTCATCGAGCGGTCACAGTTCGGCTTGCGCCCACACGGTGGCGGGGAATGGCTTGTCCGCCTTGACTACGAGCATCACCCGGCAGGGAACCTTCCTTGTTCCCACCTTCACGTACACGCCCACAGGGATGCCTGGACGTTCCTGATGACTCGGGATGGGAAGGGCAGCCAACGACGCGCTGTCCGCCGCCGCGGTGCCGCTGACAAAACACCGCACGTCTCTGACGTCCACTTTCCCGCTGGCGGTCCGCGGCTGCGGCCTACGCTGGAAGACTTCCTGATAATGACGATTCAGGACCTCGGTGTGGATCACACGCCCAATGCGATGGAAGCCCTGACGCAGGCTCGCGCTGACTGGCGACTGGAACAAACCAAGTCCATCGTTGCATCGTCGCAAGATACCGCCGCAGATGTTCTCCGTGGCCTTGGGTGGAGTGTCACCCCACCGGATGGATACGAGCCCAAGCCGGCCTTGCCTGACTGGCTTTATCGTTACTGATCTAACTCAGCTGAGGTACTGCGGTCCCCGATTCCTATGCTTTACGGGCTCTTCCGGTTTGGGGGTGTGGTGGTTGTCTGGGGCGGCGGCAGGAGTGCTGCCGATGTCCTGGGACATGGCATGGGGTGGGGTGACGTGGGGTGGGGTGTTTGGTACGCCGGCTGGGCGTTAACAACGCTACTTAACGCTCTGCTGTATACCTCTGGGGCCTTCAGCAGACGGTTAACTGGCGTTGTTAACGCCGAAGTGGCGTTGCAGACGGCGAAGTGGCGTTGCAGACGGTCCCGCTTCCGGGCGCCGGAGCTGTCGGCAGCCAAGTGCAGCCAGGCCAGGCGTTCTGGCGTGGTGAGCCGGCGCCGTGGAGGTTCAACCCGCGTCCTCGAGCACTCCGCCCGGCCGGCGGCGAGGACGCCCCTACCGGCCTGAGGACGCCCTCGCCGGCCCGAAAACGTCCTCGTGCGCCCGACAACGACCTGCGCTGGTCGAATACGTCCTCGTCATCCCCAAACCCTCCAGCATGTGGAGGGTTTGGGGATGACGAGGACGTTCTCGGCAGACCAGCACCTACCGAGCACGACCCCGCCGGCCCGACATCGACCTCATCCGCCCCCGAGAACGTCCCCGCCGACCCGACACCGACCTCACTACCCCAACCACGACCACCGCAACCCGGACCGAAGCCACCACGCCGGAAGCACCACACCCTCAAACCGGAAGAGCCGCTTTACGAGACCCATCCACCATCGCCGGAAGGGCGAGGGCTTCTCGACGTCCGCGGCGGGCGGACACGCGCCAGGAGCCGAGCCGCGTGTACTACCCTGGTCGCGACGTCGGGCCGCGACGGGCCCCGGGCTCCAACATAAGCCGCCACGAGCGGCCATCGCGCCGACTGGCGCTCTCCGGCCCGACGTCCCTTAGACGGCACCGAAACCGCGCAGAGCAGGACGCCGTCAGCGGCCCTCAGAAAGCACCGGGCGCTGCTTCTCAATGGCCACGGCGCGGATCTTGCCGCGCGGACGGCGCGCCATGTGCACCACCATGATCTCCCCGGTCTTCAGCCACGGGTCCCGGTCCGGAACCGAGCGCAGAAGCTTGCCGGGCGCATAGTCCGAGATCGCCTCCATGACGGTCGGCAGCACCGGGCGGTGCGTGCACACGGCCACCGGCACGTCGCGCCGACGCAGCACCTTGGAAACCACCTTACGGGCGGCCTTCGGCTTGGCGGCGTGCGCCGCCTCCGTCAGCGCCGGCTCGGTCACCAGCTCCAGGCCGGCCGCCTGCGTGTACGGGGCGACGGTGTCGTAGCAGCGCCGCCACGGGCTGGTGATCACCTGGGCGACGCCGTAGGCGGCCAGCACCGGCACCAGCGCCCGGGCGCGCACCTCCCCCTGGTCCTTGGTCAGCGGACGAGTCGCCTCGTCGGTCTCCGCGTCCCGCTCCTTGGGTCGGTTCCACACCGAGCGCTTGACCGCGCGGGCATGGCGCACCAGTACGAAAGTCCAGGTGTCGAGCTTGCCGTCTTCCCACAGATCCACCAGGGAACCGAGCAGATCCCGGTCAGCCGGGTGAGTGAGCAACGTGCGGGCCTTCTTCGAGCGCACCCATTCGACGTCGTCGATCTCCGCCGCATCGGCCGGGCTCACCGGTGTGCGGGCGCGCAGGGCCGGAGAGTCGCCGGAGAGCTCGCGACCGGCCCAGTAGCGGACCTCCTTGCGGGCGCCGTCGGGCAGCTTGTAGCGCACCGTGTCCAGCGGCTGCCCGAGGGCGACCTGGATGCCGGTCTCCTCGGCCACCTCGCGCACCGCGCAGGTGCGCACCGACTCCCCCGGCTCCACCTTGCCCTTGGGGAAGGACCAGTCGTCGTAGCGGGGACGGTGTACCAGAAGAATCTCCAGGTGTCCGTTCGTCTCACGCCACACCAGGGCACCCGCCGCCCGGATCACCGCTTCTGTTTTGGACTTATCTGCCATTTCCGGAGATTCCCGCTGTCAGTGCCCGCTCCGCAGACGCGAACGCGCCCGGGTCATGAGCGTGGTCTGGATGTCCTCCAGCCGATTGCCCTCGGCGTCGTGGGTGTGCCGGGTCCAGCTGCCATCGGGCTCCAGCCACCAGGAGGAGACCGCGTCGGAGGCGGCGTGGGTGACCAGCCACTCGAGCTGGACGATCATCACCGGATCGGTGATGCGCACCAGCGCCTCCACGCGGCGGTCGAGGTTGCGGTGCATCAGGTCCGCCGAGCCGATGAACAGGTCGGTCTCGCCGTCGTTGCAGAAGGCGTAAATGCGGGAGTGCTCCAGGTAGCGGCCCAGGATCGAGCGGACCCGGATGTTGTCGCTGAGCCCGGGCACGCCGGCGCGCAGGCCGCAGATGCCGCGCACCACGATGTCGACGTCGACGCCGGCCCGGCTGGCCCGGTACAGGGCGTCGATGCAGGCCTCGTCGATGATCGAGTTGACCTTGATGCGGATCCAGGCGGGCTTGCCGGCCCGCTTGTTGGCGATCTCCCGTTCGATGCGTTCGATGAGCCCGTCGCGCACGGTGCGGGGCGCCACCAGCAGGCGGCGGAAGCGGGCGCGCGGAGCGTAGCCGGACAGCTGGTTGAACAGGGTGGTCAGGTCCTGGGCGACGTCGCGGTCGCAAGTGAGCAGGCCCAGGTCCTCGTACCCGCGGGCGGTCTTGGGGTGGTAGTTCCCGGTGCCGACGTGGCAGTAGCGGCGCAGACCGTCGGACTCCTGGCGCACCACCAGCAGCAGTTTGCAGTGGGTCTTGAGCCCCACCATGCCGTACACGACGTGCACGCCGGCGCGCTCCAGTTTGCGGGCCCAGGAGATGTTGTTCTCCTCATCGAAACGGGCCTTGATCTCCACGATCGCCACCACCTGCTTGCCGGCCTCGGCGGCCTCAATCAGGGCGTCGACGATCGGGGAGTCGCCGCTGGTGCGGTACAGGGTCTGCTTGATGGCCAGCACCTTGGGGTCGGCCGCCGCTTGCGAGACGAACTCCTGCACGGAGGTGGAGAAGGAGTCATAGGGGTGGTGCAGCAGCACGTCGTGCTCGCGCATGGCCGCGAAGATGTCCCCCGGAGTGCTGGACTCCTGGGGGGCCAGGCCGGCGGCGGTCACCGGCACGAACCGCGGGTACTTCAGTTCGGGGAGGTCCAGGTCGTGCAGCTGGTTGAGGCTGGTCAGGTCCAGCGGCGCCGGCAGCTCGAAGACGTCGTCGTCGTGCAGGTTCAAGGCGCGCACCAGGTAGCGGCGCACGAAGGGACTGATGGTGTCCTCCACCTCCAGGCGCACACTGGCGCCGAAGCGACGGCGCTCCAGCTCCTTCTCCATGGCGGTCAGGAGGTTCTCGGCGTCGTCCTCCTCCACCTCGAGGTTCTCGTTGCGGGTCACCCGGAACAGGTGGTGCTCGAGGATGTCCATCCCCGGGAACAGGTGGTCCAGGTGCCGGGCGATGACGATCTCGATCGGGATGAAGGCGGTGCCGGCCTGCTTGTTCTTGGGGTCGAGCTCCCGCCCGGGCACGGTGATCAGGCGCGGCAGCGACTGCGGCACCTTGACGCGGGCGAAGTGCTCCTTGCCGGAGCGGGGGTTGCGCAGCAGCACCGCCAGGTTCAGTGACAGGCCGGAGATATAGGGGAAGGGGTGAGAGGGGTCCACGGCCAGCGGAGTGAGCACGGGGAAGATCTGGTGACGGAAGTAGCGAGTGATCTTCTCGGCCTGCTCGGGCTCAAGCTGTTCCCAGTCGAGGATCTCAATGTTGTGCTCGGCGAGCTTGGGACGGATGTCATCCTGGAACAGGGCCGCCTGCCTGGCCATGAGCTCCTTGGTGCGCTCGGTGATGGCGGCGACAACCTGGTGGGCGTCCAGACCGGAGGCACGCACGGGTGTGATGCCGGCCTTGATGCGGCGCATCAACCCGGCCACACGCACCATGTAGAACTCGTCGAGGTTGGAGGAGAAGATTGCGGTGAACCAGGCGCGCTCCAGCAGCTGCAGGTCTTGGTCCTCGGCCTGCTCCAGGACCCGCTGGTTGAAGTCCAGCCAGGTGAGTTCACGGTCGGTGAAGCGGTCGGTGAAGGAGTCCAGCGGCGGCAGGTCAGCTTCGGGGTCGTCGACGACGACGTCACCGGCGGCATCCGGTCCGGCCGCGGCATCCGTGGAGGTGTGTGCGGTGGCGGACTCGGCCTCGGGCAGCGGCGTGGGATCCGCGGCGTCGAAGAAGCCGGTCTGCTCGTTGGCGTCGGGGGGCGAGACCGGGGTTATACCGGTGTCATCGCCCCGATTGCCCTCGGCAGCGGGGGCATCCTCGTCGAAGTCCTCGTCCTCGTACTGGGGGCCGGCGTCATCGTCGACGAAGTCGCGAGGATCGGCCGCCTCAATGACGTGATCCTCAATGATGTCCAGGTCGTCCTGGGACAACGCCTCGGCGTCGCCCGCATCCGCAGACGGCGCCGAGGCCGCGGCGAGCGTATCGGCCTCCTCGGGACTGACCGGAGAGGAACCCGGGTCGGCGGCATGCCGGGCCTGCGCGCGTGCCCAGCCGCCCAGGAAGGAGGCCAGCGGCGCGGAGTTCGTGGAGGGGGTCGCTTCGGGGTCGGGCGTCGTCATGGGGAAATCGTCCCACGTCTAGGCCGGTAGCGGGCCGTGAACCGCGCCGAGGAACCCTGTGCGGAACGCGCCGATGCCCGGCGCCGGGACAAGCGGCAGGCGCCTGCGCGAGAAGTTCGTGCGGGCCCGCACAATGTCGGGCAATCTCAGTCCAGCAGACCGACGTCGGCACGGCGGGCCGCCTCGGCCAGTTCGTCGGCGGTGGCCAGCAGCGCGGATTCGCGGCGGGTGACGCGGTGTGCCAGCTCGTCGGCGTCGTCGTCGATCCAGACCGGGCTAGAGCCGGCGGCCAGGGCCCGCAGGAAGCCGGACGTGGTGGTCAGGATGGGTACGAGCGCGGGCACGGAACCCGCAAGGCCGCCGGCGAGGACGTCGTCCAGGGCAGCACGTACATCCTCCGGGGCGGGGGCCGGGCGGGCATCGACCAGGGCCGCGTCGAGGCGGACGCGCGCGGCGGCGGCCGCGGCTTCGCTAGTGATGGCGGTCAGGTCCACGACGGTGGCGTAGCGCCGCTCAACCAGCTCCGGGTCGCGGCGGATCCACTCGCGCACGAGAAACAGCCGCCAGAGCGTGCCCGGCAGGGTGGTTGCCGGGGAGTCCGCCCACAGCTCGGCTACGGCGTCGACTCCGTGGCCGGCGACGGCGGCTACCACGCCGGCGCGGGTGATCAGCTCGACGGAGGCGTCGGTCTCGGGTGCGTCCTCGGGGAAGCCGCCGATCAGGGCCTGGGCGGCGCGGTGGGCGAGTTCGGAGGCGACGGCGGGGTCGTCGCTGCCCTCGATGTTCTCGGCCGCTTCGGGGTCGAGTCGGGCGGGGCGATGGAACTGGCGAGCCATAGGAACTCCTTGTGATCCGCGGGTGTTTGCCGGGTTGGCCGTTTCGGCGGCGCGTCGACGGCGAGTGGCCCGGTTCGCGTTGCTGGTGGCATTGTCCCGCATGGGTGAGCGGAAGCGTGAGTGGCACCCGGCGCGCGTGGTGAACAACGCACGCACGGGCAGCCCACGTGCCTGCCGCAGGCGCTTCCTGGAACCGATGGCGCATGCATGGCTCACCGACCAGTAGGGCGGCAAGCTCGTAGGTGCGGCAGGGCACGATCGCGCGCACAGCTCGCCGGCAGGGGGCGGCTGCGGAATCGGCTATGCTGACGGCGCCGACCGCGTCAGGGTTCTACTCCCGGCCGGGGGCGCGCCCCTCTAGCTCAGTTGGTCAGAGCTGCGGACTTTTAATCCGAAGGTCGTGGGTTCGAGCCCCACGGGGGGCACCAGCGAGATGCCGCTGCCGCACCCGCATACTCCCCGCCATCACGCCCCAAAGTGCGAAACATCCGTCGCCGAGGCCACCGTGCGCGCGGCACCGGGAGAGGGCCCGGCGACTACGACCAGAGCCGGCGAGCTATCAGCAGCGCGATGACCGACGCCAGCGCGACCACCCCTGCGGCCGGAATCAGGAAGGGCACCACCGCGACGTCGGCGCCACCCTCCGCTAGTAGCTCGATGGCCCCTTCGAGGAGCGTCAACGCGAGCACGGCGAGCAGCACACCGATTATATTCGCGACAACGGCAGTAATCACTGACCGCACCGTTCCCTCCTCCTTATGTACAGTGTCCCGTCACCCAGTATTCCGGTCAGCTGCAACCAGTGCGACCGTCCGGTGAAGCGGACAGAAAATGTTGGCCTGCCCTATTCTGGCGCGCAGCCATATGCGGACTAGCAATGACCTCGATTACCCGGGCCACGCAATTGAATGCCGGCACGCGGCGTGGCGAGGGGCCCACATGCCGCCTCGCCACGCCCGCGCCTCACCGCCTGCGCGCAACGGCCAGGTAGATGTAGATCGCGATCATGGCGGCGATCAGCGACAGGAGCCAGCGGATCCAGTCGATACCTGGGGTTGCGTCCACGCCGAGCGCCCCCGCGAGCCAGCCACCAACCAGTGCGCCCACGGCCCCCAGCACGATGGTCCACAGGATCGACAGATTCTGGTCACCCCGCATAATGAGCCTGGCCAGGGCACCGATAATGCCACCGAATACGACCATTCCAATGAGCTCACCCATGACGCATTCCCTTCATCTAGTGCGAAACGATGCACTCAACGCCGCAATCACCGCGTGGAGTACCGGCGCCCTAAACGCCTGGAATCAACATACACCAGGAATTCCCTGCTGTGAGACCGCTCTCCCCCGGATGCGTTAAAGCAACCGCCCACACATGCTTTTCCCGTCACCTTCCCACGTCATTCCGGTACGAACTCCAGGAAATGCACACCTTCCAGTCCGAACCTCAATGAATCCTGAGGACCGGGTGGGCCTGCTCCGGCCGCCGCGGGTTATCGGCGTGGGCGCAGTGCTTAAGTTCGGGCCGCTGGTTGGTACGGTGCGGTAAAGCCAGGAGGCTTACCCCTGGGTGGCGGTTGGTGTGCCTGTCCCGGTGGCGCGATGGGTGAGGTTGCGCAGGGGTGGACCACGGTGGATCAGGCGCGACGGCTCGCATGTTCGGGTCGACGGTTCGTGTGTTCCGGTCGACGGTTCGGCACATCCGACGACGGTTCGTGGGTGTTATGTCTCAGGACATCGGTGACAGTTCTGCCTCAGGACATCGGTGACAGTTCGTGGGTTGTTGGGGGTGACAGTTCTGGTGTGCTTTTGGGCGCATGAGCTCAGT
>NZ_QMIN01000102.1:0-4089 GCF_003287795.1 Actinomyces sp. Z5 | reverse complement strand
ACCGTTACTGCTACCTGACGAACCGTCACCGGAACACACGAACCGTCCACCCCACGACACCACCCCATCACGCCGCGCCCTGACGCCGACCAATGACGGCCCACGTGCCAGAGCCCTCCGACGCCGCACTCGGCAGTCCACCTGACCCGCGCCCGGCGGTGCGGGTCAGCGCCCGGCCCGCGCCCGGCGGCGTGGGCCTGGGCTTCAGGGACGGGGACCCGCCCCCGTGGCCCGGGGTTGGCGGGGCCCGTATTCCCCGGCCGGCTGCGCTCCCGTGAGACGGCCGTCATGTCGATTTACGACCTTGGGGTGCGAATCACGACCACCCCGGAGTCGTAAACCACACCCCAAGGTCAGAAACCAGCGCCGACCAGCGCTTCGCACTCGAGCTTGAGGATGCGGCCGCACGGAACCACCACGCGGCAGGCCCCCCTCGGACCCGGCAGGTCGCCTCCGGGAGCCGCAGGCCGTCCACGGGCAGGCCGCCCTCGAGCACGGGAGATGGCCTTCGGGCACGTGAGGCTGCGCGCGGGCGCGGGAGAGGTCGTCCTCGGCAGAACTCGTTCTCAGGCCAACCAGAACACACCACCAGCCACACCCCCAAACACGAAACGCCGGTATAGGACGCATAACCGACCGTATAATCGCTTGCCGACGATTGGAGTTCGAATGCCCACCAGTAACACCTCTGATTCCCAACCCAAGACGCTCGTCGTGCACTACTCCGCCCACGGGCACACCCGCCGCGTGGCGGAGACCATTACCCGTGCGCTCGGAGCCGACGCCTTCGTGTTGTCCCCCACCGAGGCCTACTCCGAGCCCGAACTGGACTACAACGACCCGCGCAGCCGGGTCTCGCGCGAGCACGTCGACCACAGCCTGCGTCACGTGGCGCTGGTGCAGGACACCCCGGATGGATTCGCCGGCTACGACGTCGTGCTGGTCGGCTACCCCATCTGGTGGGGTGAGGCCTCCTGGGTCATGAACGAATTCGTGAAGAACAATGACTTCACGGGTAAGACCGTGATCCCGTTCTGCACCTCGTTCTCCTCCCCGGTCGGCGCCAGCGCCCGCGATCTTGCCGCTCTGTCCAGCACCGGCGACTGGAGGCCCGGCACCCGCCTGGAGGCGAACATTGATGCCGCCGGCGTGCGCCGCTGGCTGGAGCGGCTCGGGGTCGACGCATAGGGGCAATGGACCCCGACGGCATATGTCTAAGCCGACGAAGCCCGGGCCACAAGGCCGACGTCCCGCCTATCGGCGTCATCGGGCAGTCGTCCGTCTGTGCCGGCGTACGGCTGGCGACCGCTCTTGTCGTATCGTGACGGGGGCGTGATGTGTGGGGTAGGTTGAGGCCGTTGCCGAGAGTGCAGCCCGCTACCCGCGCACCTGCCCCTGCCCGATACGATCTGAGAGTTGAGACCCCGATGCCGTCCTCCCCCACCTACGACGCCGACGATGATGACGTCCGCATGGCGCCCAACCGCAAACTGGAGGCAATTCGAGAGGTCAAGCACTACGCACAGGGCTCACGCTACCGCCTGGACGCCTGGGAGCCCGCCTCTACCACGGACTCCACCAGCCAGCACAGTGAGACCTTCGACGCCGGACTGAACGAGAACGTGTGGACCTCGCCGGTAGCCGACGACTACCGCACCGACATCGACACCGCCGACTCCGGCGCCTACGACGCGATCGGCGACATCGTCTCCGACCTGACCGACGCGGAAAACGCCTTCTACGACGCCGGGCTGGACATGGTTCCCGAGGACTCCGCCCTTGCCAGATGGCCCCTCACCTAACCACCCCCTGCCCCGCATCCCTCTGAACCACCCGCAAAGCACGGAGCCAAGCCCCATGGCCTTCATCAAGATCGACACCGACAAGATGCAAACGGTCATCAGCAACCTCGAAGACCGCGCCGAAGCGATCGACCACGAACGCAACGGCATCAACCAGACCAGCGCCTACTACCACGACCCGGTGCAGTCCGTGGTCGACGCAACCCAGGTACTGCCCGGCTTCCTGATCCCGGGGCCCGGATCGGGGACCATGGCGGCCTACGCATCCACCATGCGCGATCTCGCCGAGGAGCTGCGCTCGCGCCGCCAGGAAGCCATCGACATCAACGAGTCCGGCATCACCATGGCCAACCCCGACGGCACCCTGACCTACTACCTGCCCGACCCACCCCCAGGCACCACCGACGAAGCCGCCTACTGGCGCAACATGGACACCGCCGACAACGTCCACGCCTACAACACCGGGTCAGTAGAGACCGCCAAGGCCGAAGCCACCGAACTCCAAGAAGCACTCGCCAACGGCACCTCCTCCCAAGGCCGCACCCCCGAGGAGATCCTCGACCAAATCGACAAGCACCGCGACATCCCCACCTACGGCCTGGCGTTCTGCCAGACCATGGGCGTGGACAACATGCTCGATGCCCCACTGGAAGCGCAAAAGGACACCAACTACGCCTTCCAATCACAGCCGGAGATCATCAACCGGATGGTGGAAACCTTCGGGCATGTCATGTGTGCCGCCTCCAGCCTTTACGACGAGACCTCCTACCAGCCCTCCGTCTCATCTCCATCCTCCCCACACCAGTACTCGCTCGCATCGTCCATCTACAACGCCGTCACGGAAAAGGGGCACGAGGGCCGCGCCACCGTGCTGGACGCCTACCTCACAGCTGACGGCACCGTTTACGACACCGATTTCCTAGTCGGTCTGGCCGAGCTGATGGAGACTATTGAGGACTGGCCCGCCGAACCCAAGGGCGTCACATGGCACAGCGGCAACTACGGGACCGATGACTATGCGGACAAGTACCTACCCGACCACACCACCGACCCGCTGGCGGCCGTCCTCAACGGCATGGCCCGCAACACCGAGGCGTCACTGGCCTACCTTGCCCCAGAGGACTGGAACAGCGAAGACGGCCTCTGGGCGCCCTCGGCACAAGACAATCAACGCATGGAGATGCTAGCCAACCGGAAATGGACAGACCTGAGTATGGAAGGCCTATCAGCTGTCTTCGCCGCCGCCTCCGCCTCACGAGCCCCATCGGCAGACAACACCGGCACCCCAGTCGGCACCGAAAACAGCCGACGCGCCGCCTGGGCCACGGCAAACGGCATCACCATCCTCGAGGCACAAGACATCCCGGCACGTGGGCAAACCAAACACAACATCGGCATCATGCTCGGAAACTGCGGACCCGAAGTCATTGGTTTGGCAACTCGCGGTGATGCTGCATCCAGCCGCAACGACCTTGGCGCCTCACTAACTAATTGGGGTCACGATCAGAAGGCGATGAATAATGCAATCGCCCACCTATTATACGAAGCGTCTACGTCACCCGAGGCCGTCTACGAAATTGCCCGGGGCACCACCGCCTACACCGCCGCGCACACTTCTTTGGCTGCGACAGAGGACGGTCTCTCCACAGACACTATTAGGCGCTACTACAACAACGAGGGCAGTGTTCTAGCTCTGCTCACGGTGCTAGGTCAAGAGCATGCCGACAGCGCCTATAACGGCGCCACTGCCGCAACCACCCTGCTGTCACTGGTTCCCGGTGTCAACGTCCCCGCAACACTAGCCAACGCCAGCTTGAGTCTCGAAGGCTCGCCTACGGTTGATGTGACCGGAGCGAACGACCCCTCGGTGCTACTCGGAGCTGCCTACACCAATGCGTTCAACGCGGGGCTTATAAACGATCCGCCCGACCCTGCCACCACCTCGTGGTACTCCGTTGACGCCAACGGCGGCCACCGCATCACACTAGAAACAGACGAACAGTACAGAGGCTTTTATACCTGGGTCACCGACGGCGCAGGAAACAGCCCCGACGTAGCAAACGCCCTTGATCAGATCAGTGTCGACGGCGGCGCAAGGACTTGGACCAGCACCGACGATTTTAAGGATGCTTATGGTGGTGAGGAGTGGTGAAGCGCGATGGAGCTGACTCGACCCCGGCACCCGGGTTCCCCCTGGGCCCCGGTTCCCAGCCCCGCCATGGCGCTCGGCGTCGCGTCGTTGTGGTTGTGTTGATCTTGGCGCTCGTCGTGGCGGGGGTTGCTGGTG
>NZ_QMIN01000011.1:0-26405 GCF_003287795.1 Actinomyces sp. Z5 | reverse complement strand
CCCACAACCACCAACCCAACCACACCACACCAACGAAAAACCCCAATCACCCCAGCGACCTGTCAGGAGTCAGGTTTGACTCAGACAGATTATCATGGCTGTCGGGCGTCAAAGCGAAACTCGGAAGCGGAAACAGACTTTACTTCACACTCATTTTTGAAGACGGCGTCCGGGAATGTGAGATAGAAGAATATAACTGCCCTCCGAGGCCAGAGCAATAACGACCTGCGATTCACCGAGGCTAACAGCTATTCACCATCATCCTCGATGGTCCATGACGTCGAAATATCTCATAGTCCGCTCGGATAATCCCTATCCTTACATCTGCAAGGTCTTCCAGGAGCAAGGTGCAGCCGTCCATGCTGCGGTCGATTGCCTACAAGGCCACGGCGCCGTCGTCGACAGAATCTACCGTTCACATGACTACTTGGCGCGCGTGTTCTAACGGGCGCGGCGGGCACACAACAGCTTTTGTTGGACGGCTGTTGCTGAGCGGCAAGTACGCGAAACACAACAGGATGCGCTATCATGGGGGCATCAAATCTGACTGGTAACAACCCGGAGGCACCCTCATGGCAAGAAGGCCCACGATGCCCAAGAAGCGCGTCCTCCTAGGCGGGCTGGCACTGTTACTGGTAACCGTCGCACTGACGGGCGGATGGATCTGGTGGACCAGACCGGCACTGCGGTCTGTACCCTTGCCAGAGAATACTCAACC
Organism: Actinomyces sp. Z5; assembly: GCF_003287795.1. NCBI lineage: Bacteria > Bacillati > Actinomycetota > Actinomycetes > Actinomycetales > Actinomycetaceae > Actinomyces > Actinomyces sp. Z5. Next base: position 25,687 of record NZ_QMIN01000011.1, on the reverse strand, counting down.
GGATCAGGTTATGATCCAGGGCGGTTCAGCTCCAGCGGTTTTCACTACTGCTGGTACGGTTACTTCGGCTGGGTTGCGTTCTGAGAATCATGAGTGGATTGCAAGCCTGCGTTGGACGGATTTGGGGCGCGTCGAGCATATCTACGAACTGCAGCTTGGGGAGTCGATTGACGTGGAGGGCTTGGGGCGTATGACTCTCGTGCGGGTTGACCCTGCCCCGCTTATTGACACAAACAGGCTGACCTGGATACCTGGGGTCGAGGGGAAACTTGGAGGCGGGAACAGGATTTGTTTCGTACTTGAATTTGAAGACGGCGCGAGAGAATGTAACCCCCGGAAAGAAGCCGATTGTCCGCAACCCTAGGTCGTTCACCTCGGTTATCTGTGTAACGTCTACCCTTCCTCGCTCTTCTCTATAGTCGTAGTATCGAAATACTTCTCGTAGTCCTTGCGGGAGATTTGTATGTATCCATCTCCCAGGTCTCCGGGCGGCGCGGAGTAGTCGCCAGCGGTATCATTGTGCGCCCACGGGTTATATAGCGTTACGGTTTCGTCGTCGATGGCGACGACGGTGTATGCGTGAGGAAGCCGCTCCCCCTCTCCCCGGTAGTCTCCGCCGACAATTCGATATTGGCCTTCTTCGTCCGGCTCTGCGCCCGGTTCAACGTCTTGCCTCCAGCTTCTCGCCCCCTCGCCCACGGTGACACCCTCATCTTCGTCTTTGGAGCGGATGACGCCGTCGTCGTTCGTGTCCGCCAGGGCGGCGACTTGATCGCCGTCACCGAAGTTGCCGCCGGAAGTGCCTGCAACTACGGGCTTGCCAGCATCTACGGCCTGCTCAATAGTCCGCCACTCTTCGTCCGTGTATTCATGTTGCTGTTGAGGGATTATGCCCCACTTTCGACCAGCGGTTGTCACGGTTTCCGAATCATTTCCTGAAATGGCTTTGATTACATCTTCAGGGCGTCCACCTTCCCTGATCGCCTCGTCCCCGAAGTACTTGCCGTAGGCGCGCTCATACACAGCGACGAGGTCGGACTGTCCGTTCCCGTAGGTGTAAACGTCCGTGACTTCTACCTCCACCTTCTTTCCATCATCGTAGAAGGTGACGATGAATGCCTGCTTAGATTCATCCCACCGCATGTTCTCACGCAGGACCTGTTTACCGTCATCGGTCCAGGAATAGGCCTGAAGGGTGGCCATAAGATAGCAGTCACCAAGAAACTCTTGATCTACATCATCCCAGTCCTCGCTGCCATCCAACTGCTGCTTGATCCGCTCAATATCAGCCGAGGTCAGCTCGGTCTTGTCTTTCGTGTAGTCGACATCATCGTTTTTGCCCTTGCCGCCCTGCACCCGCGCCCCAGTGCCCTGAACCGAAGTCCCTGCAGCCGGTGCCGTGCTCAAGGCCGCCGCGGTGCGTATGGCGGCGAGGTTGACCTCTGCGAGTATGCCCGCCCACGCCTGGGCGATGGCGGGCACAACCGCTGCGGCCACGATCGCGGCCGCCGGCGTGCCCAGCGCGGCCAGCACCGTCCGGCCGGCGAACTCCCGCAACTCATCCGCCGCCGCGATCGCAGAATCAAGGACCTGCGCGTAAGCCTCCAGAGGCCCCGCACCCGCCTCTAGCCGCTCGGCATCACGCTCCAACGCCCGAGTCAGCTTCCGAGTTCCTCGCCTGAAAGCATCAGCCGTAGCGCCCTGAAATGACGGCGTGGCACCACGGGCGTAATCAGCCAGGTCCGCCCCACCCCAGAAACTGCGGGCGGCGCTCTTCCAATCCTCCGCAACCGCACGAACAGCCGCCGGATCGCCGGGCACCTGCCCAACCAGGATGCCGCCGACACCCATCGCAGCCGCAGTTGAGACTCCGCCAGTGATCGGAGAGGACGTGGACAAGGGGACCATGGGGGAACTCTTTCTCAAAATAGGTCAAATGAGAACAAACGGGCGTTCACGACCGGCGGCGTCAACCACTCAGTGGCGGCCACCTGGTTGCCGGCTAGCTAGTCAGGCCGTGATAGCTGACCACCCGACCGGTGTCACGGTCGACCACGGTGCCGCTGGAGTGACCGCTACCGAACCGGTGCGACAACTCACCAAGGGCTCGCGCACCGTCGGCGGCCTCCTCATCGGTGTTCGTAAAGTCCCGTTGAGCAGCCACCAACCCGTCGGCCAGCTCCACCGCGCGGGACGCGCCCTGGGTCGCCCGGTCCTCGAAGTGGTAGGCGAACCGTGCCGCCGCGGACGCCAGCACCGGCACACCGAAGGCGCCCTCGCTGCCGGTGTTCACAACGACGCTCCCTACCGCCGCCTGACACTCCTCCAGCAGCGCCCCGCCGCGGCTTAACTCCTCAGGGACAACCTGTAGAACCACCAAGAACCTCCACAAATCCCGGCCACGGCCGCCGCTTCTCAGGACAGACCACGGCGCTCACCGATTGGCATACAAACGGTCACAGGTTAGCAGCATGCCCCTTCGTCTCACCCCCGCCGACGCAGTAACGGCCACAACAACACATGAGGGCTCCCCACGAGCCTCAGACGGCCCAACGCCACGCGCGGCCATCCGGCCCGGCAATCAGGTGCCCGGGGCCGTCTTCGAACCTGCAAGCAACGGAGCGGCGGCGCCTGAGGCGGTCCGCCTTATCGCCATTCCGGGCGGAAGCTCCTCACGCCGACCTGACGCACCGTCCGCACTCCCGCCTAGTGTCGCCGTATACACGGCGGCGGCAACGAAGTCGCCGCGAGCAGCCAATTGCAGCAGGTGAACCGCAGCCGCGCTGCGCGAACACTTTCGGAGGTCACCGTGTCTGAGCAAACCGCCCCCGCCCACAAGCTCGCCGTCATCGGCTACGGCACCCAGGGCGTCTACCACACCCGCAACCTGCGGGCGCTGGACGACGTTGCCATCGACGTCGTCGGCATCTACGACACCGACCCGCGCGCCAATGAGGACGCCGAGGCCGACGGCCTGCACGTATACGCCTCCGCCGCCGACCTCCTGGCCGACGCGGAAGTGGACATCGTCTTCATCTGCACCCCCAACGACTCCCACCACGACTACGCCGTCTCCGCGCTGCGCGCCGGCAAGCACGTGCTGTGTGAGAAGCCCGCCATGATGAACGCCGCCGAGATGCGCGAGGTCGCCGCCGTCGCCGAGGAGACCGGCCGGATGTTCATGGTGCACCAGAACCGCCGCTGGGACCCCGACTTCAACGCCATCAAGAAGATCTACGACGAGCAGCTCATCGGCGCGCCCACCTACCTCGAGCAGCGCATCCACGGCTCGCGCGGCATTCCCGGCGACTGGCGGCAGCTGCCCGAGCACGGCGGTGGCATGATCCTGGACTGGGGCGTGCACACGGTCGACCGCCTGCTGACCATGGTCGACTCCCCCGTGGTGGACGTCTACGGCGAGCTGTCCTTCGCGCTCGGCCACCAGGTCGACGACGGCTTCCGCGCCCACCTGACCTTCGCCAACGGCTTCCACGCGATGGTGGACGTGTCCACCACCTCCTTCCTGCCGGAGGCGAAGTTCTGGATGCAGTCCGCCGAGGGCACCGTGGTCATCGAGGACTGGGAGATGAACGGCCGCATGGTGCGCCGCACCGGCGCCGAGGAGGACGACGCCACCCCCGTGCAGGCGGGCGTGGGCCTGACCAAGACGATGGCTCCGCGCATCCTCGACTACAAGGCCCTCGCCTCCACCACCCCGCCCGTGGAGGTGCTGCCGCTGCCCGAGGTGGACGTGGACGTCATGGACTTCTACCGCAACGCCCGCGACGTGGTCGACGGCGTCGCCGAGCCGGTAATCACCAACGAGTCGGTGATCCGCTGCCTGACGGTCCTGGAGGCCATCGTGGAGTCCTCCCGCACACACGAGGTGATCCACCCCGAGCAGGCCTGACCGGCTTTCCCGCCGCACTCCCGTGAGCACCCTCGCCCCACCCGGCGCCGCGAGCACGCCCCCGCCGGCCGACGGCGTGAGCGAGTCTCCTCCCGACGACGTCGTCGCCCCCGCCTGGCTCTACGAGGCCGGCGGGGAGCGGGCGACAGCATGGGTAGATGCCCACAACGAGCGAACCCGGCAGGAGTACACCTCCTCCCCCGACTTCGTGCGCCTGACCGATGACCTGAAGTCGGCGCTGGACTGCCCGGACCGGATCCCCGCCGTCGCCGACCGGGCCGGCATGCTCTACAACTTCTGGACCGATGCCGACCATCCCCACGGCATCTGGCGCCGCACCAGTTGGGAGTCATATGCCGCCGGCGCCCCATCCCGTGCCGACCGGGCCCCCGCCCCCACAAGCTGGGAGACCCTGCTCGACCTCGAGGCGCTGAACGCGCCCGGTGCCCTGCCGACAGAACTCGGTTGCGGCAGCGGCGAACATCTGGTCTGGGGCGGAGCGCACGTACTCACCACCGGTCCGCGCGCCGGCCGCCGCGCGCTGGTCTGCCTCTCCCCCGGCGGCGGCGACGCGAGCCTCACCCTGGAGTACGACCTGGACGCGCGCCGCCTCATCGCACCTGCCGACGGCGGCTTCCACCGTCCGGTGTCGAAGGGGACGATGACCTGGGGCGACGACGCGGGCGAGTCCGTCATCGTCTCCGCCGACTTCGGGCCCGGGACGGTGTCGCGGGCCGGCTACCCCCGGCAGGTGCGGCGGCTGCGGCGCGGACAGTCACTGGACGAGGCGGAGGTGCTGGTGACCGCGGGAGGCGACGCCGTCGCCGCCTTCGCCTCCCGCGACCCGTGGGGGCGGACCTGGCTGACCACCATGCCGAGCTTCCAGCAAACACGCATCTGGCTGCTGCCCGACGACGCCGACTGCCCGGCGGGCACCGGACCCGCCCGCGCCGCGTTGGACGGCGGAGCACCCGCCGGCACGGTCGCCACTCCCGACGGCGACACGGTCCCGGCGGGCGCAATCCCGTTGCAGGTCCCGGAGGACAGCCTGGCCGGCGTCGGACGGGACTGGCTGACCATTCAGCTGCGCAGCCCCTGGGAGGCGGGCGGTGTCACCCATCCGGCCGGCACCCTGCTGGGCGCCAACCTGGCTGACTTCCTGGCGGGGCGTCGCCAGCTGGAGGTCCTGTTCGCGCCCTCCGCCTCATCCACGCTGCTGTCGACCGCCTGGACCGCGGGCCACCTGGTGCTCACGGTGCTCGACGACGTCGCCACCCGCCTGGAGGTGTGCACGCCGCCCGCGCGCGGACGGGGCGGGGGTCCCGATGCGGACACCGCCCAGAACGGCTGGGGCCACCACTGGATCGACCTGACGGGCGCGGCGGATCGGCTCGGATGCCCCGCCGTCGACGACACCGAGTTGCGTCCGGGACGGGCACTACTGTCGGTATCCGCCGCGGCGCTGCGTCCGGCGGATACCGACTACCTGTGGATCTCGGCGTCGGGCTGGACCACGCCCTCAACGCTTGCCGTCGCCCGGCTGACCCCGTCCGGGGAGATCACCGGCATGGCGGTGGTGCGGCAGGCACCCGCCCGCTTCGACGCGCGGGGAGTGCGGGTGAGTCAGCACGTGGCCACCAGTGCGGACGGCACCCGGGTGCCCTACTTCCAGATCGGCAGGCCGGCGCCATCGTCGCCACCGGTGCTCGTGCACGCCTACGGGGCATTCGGGAAGTCGCTTGTGCCGGGATACGAGCCCGTCACCGGGAAGGCCTGGCTGGAGCGGGGTGGCACCTACGTGGTGGTCAATACGCGCGGCGGCGGTGAGTACGGGCCTGGTTGGCATCTGGCGGGCGCCGGCGCGGGGCGAAGGCGGGTAGTCGAGGACCTGACGGCGGTGCTGGACTCGCTGGTTGCACGCGGCGTAACCACGCCGGAGGACATCTGCCTGTATGGCTCCTCGGCCGGCGGTCTGCTCACCGGGGAGGTGCTGGCCAGGTACCCGGAGCGAATTGGCGCGGCCGTCCTGGAGGCGCCACTGACGGACATGCGCCGGTACACCCAGCTGTCGGCCGGGGCGGCGTGGACGGTGGAGTTCGGCGATCCGGACGATCCGGAGCAGTGGGCGTGGCTGCGGGAGCACTCGCCGCTGCATCTGTTGCAGACGGGACAGGCCTATCCGCCGGTGCTGCTGCTGGCCTCGGCGGCGGACGACCGCGTGCACCCGGCACACGCCCGCGCCCTGGCCCACCGGCTGGAGCAGCTAGGCCAGAAGGTGACTTACTTCGAGACTGCCGCGGGCGGACACGGCGGCGGTACCACCCACGCGCAGCAGGCCTTCGTGAGCGCCCTGATGCACGACTTCGCCCGCCGCCACACCCGCCGAGGTCGGTAGATCTTACGTGCCGAGGTCGATAGATCTTACGTGCCGAGGTCGGTCTGCAGTACCCCGCACACCGGCATCCTCAGGACGTGGCCGGGATGGTGGCGCGCTCGCGACGCATGGGCAGGCGGAAGGCCATGAACAGCGCCAGTCCCATGGAAACGGTCGGCATCCAGAAGGCCCGCCCGAAGGCGTCCGCCGCCTGGGCCAGGCCGTTCGCCAGCTCCGACCCGCTCAGCTCGCCGGACACCGCCGCCGCGCCCGCGTCCGTGCCCGCCAGGAACAGCGCTAGCAGCACGGACACGATCGCAATACCGACGGCGCCGAATACCTGCTGGCCGATGTTGAACAGGGTGGTGGCGTTGCCTACCTCCTCGCGATCGACCGCCTGCAGGGCCGCCGTCGACACCGGCATCATGGTGCCGCCGATGCCGAGCCCCTGAACCGTAAGCACGACCCCCAACCACCACAGACTCGTGTCGGCTCCCACCTGGGTCAGCGCGAGCACCGAGGCGAACATGGCCGCCATGCCGAAGGGCACCACCCGCCCGGCGGGCAGCCGGTCCACGAGGTTGGAGGCGATGGGCATGGTGATGAGCGCCCCCAAACCGGTGGGCGCGATGAAGAAGCCGGCCGCCATGGCACCCAGGCCGCGCACCTGCTGGAAGTAGGCGGGCAGGAGCAGCAGGTCCGCCGTGAAGCCGGCCTGGAAGAAGATCGCCAGCGCGATGGCATTGCGATAACCGCGCAGCCGCAGGATCGTCAGATCCAACAACGGGCGCTCGGCATGCAGGCTGCGGCGCACGAAGGCCGCCACCATCACCAGCCCCAGCACCAACGGCACCCACACCACCGGCGCGGTGATGGCCGCACCGCCGCCGGCGTTGGACACGCCCCACAGCGTCAGCGCCAGCCCGGGAGACATGAGCACAACACCGGGCACGTCCAGGCGGACGGTGCCGCGATCGTCGTCGCGCGGGAGCAGGAACAGCCCGAGCCCGGCAGCCGCCGCCCCAAAGGGCAGGTTAATGAGGAACACCCAGTGCCAGGAGGCGACCTCCACCAGCCAGCCGCCCAGAATCGGCCCCATCACGGGGGCGATCAACATGGGGATGCCCATCAGGCTCATCATGCGGCCGAGATTGTTCGGGCCGGCGGCGCGAGCGACCAGCGTGGTGCCCACGGGCATGATGCAGCCGCCGCACAGGCCCTGCACCACACGCATGACGATCAGGAAGGCGAGGCTCGGGGAGAGGGCGCACAGCACGGAGGCGATGGTGAACAGGGTGATCGAGCCGATGTACATCCACCGGGCGCCGATGCGCTTCAGGCCCCAGTCGGTCAACGGGATGATTGCCGCCACCGCGAGCGCGTAGCCGGTCACGGTCCAGGCCACCGTCGAGTATGCGGGCAGGGCGCCGTCGGGCGCTGCGAAGTGGCGTTGCAGTGCGGGGATGGCGACGTTGATGATGGTGCCGTCCAGGACCGACATGAATGAGCCGATCATGACGACGGCGGCCACCCGGTAGGGGCTGGGCGCCGAACGGGCGGGAGAAGTGGGGATACGGGAGTCCGCAGTCATTGGTGTGCCTTCTTCGAGGAGGAGCGACGAGGCCCGGCCAGCGGCGATCGCGTGCGGTTGCGAGGCGGCGTGAGCGTGCGGCACGGGGCTTCGGGCGAACGCGGCCGGTGCGTGTTGAGGGGCGGTACGCCGTGGGCCGGGGCTGGGCGAACCGTCCCGGCGGTCAATGCCCGTCCGCCCCCGCGGGGCGCCGCTGCGAGTTCAGTCGCCCGTAGACGGCGGAGGTGGGACTGTGTACGGAGTCGGCCTCGGTGATCTCGCGGATCGGGCGGGCCGGGGTGCCGAAGACGAGCCAGCCTGCTGGCACGTCGTGAGTGACCAGGCTGCCGGCGCCGACGACGGCGTCGTGTCCGATGGTGACGCCCGGCATGACGGTGACGTTGGCGCCGAGCCAGACGCGGTCTTCGATGACGACGGGGTCGCCGTATTCGGCGCCGCCGGTGTGACCGTCGGGGTAGGTCAGGTGGCGGCGCTCGGAGGCGAGCAGGGGATGGGTGCCGGCGGCGATGGTGACGCCGGGACCAAGCTGGACGTCGTCGCCGATGGTCACGGGCACGTCGTCGAGCAGGGTGAGGTTGAAGTTGGCGAAGAAGCGCGCGCCGATGGTCGTGTGGAAGCCGCAGTTGACGTACAGCGGACCGCGCACGTATGCCTCCGGGCCGAGGCCGGCGAAGAGCTGCGGCAGGATTTCGGCGCGGGCGGGGTCCAGTTCGTCCAGCGCGTTGTAGCGACGGCACAGGTCGTGGGCACGGGCCTTGAGCGTGCGGTAGGGAGGCCAGGCGGCGTCGAACAGCAGGCCCGCGCGGGCGCGCGCGTCCTGATCGTCCATGTCGCACCTCCTCGTCCTTCCTCTGACGGCAAACCGCACATTACCGGGCCTTTCATCCGATTCTCGTCGACTTGAGAACGGCTTTCGCCCGCGCGGGGCAAAAGCCCGGGGCCGCGGCGTTGTCCGCCATCGGGGCGGATTCATACGGTGGTTTCAGTCGGCTCGCAGCGCCGTGACGCGCTGCTACCGCGGGTCGGACCGCCCACGCCAAGCGGGCGCCACGCGCATCAAACATCACCGGACGGGGCCACCGCGGGCTCCGCCGGCCCCACAAAGGACGTGCACACCATGAGCAACCTGCACCAGGCGCAGGATTCCCCCAACATCGACCGCCACTTCGACGCCATCGTCATCGGCTCCGGCCCTGCCGGCTCGACGGCGGTGCGCGAGCTGACCGCCGCCGGCATGGACGTGCTCCTGCTCGAGGCCGGCCGCGAGCTGACCGAGGAGGACTTCACGCCGCCGGTTTACGGCAAGCCCAAGCCCATGGGCATGGACATCATGACCCGCGCCAAGCGCATGCTCGGCAGCCGCCAGTTCAATCAGGCCCGCCGCTCCTTCTACTCCGACTCCTCCTCCCGGTTCCTGGTGGACGACCTGGCCAACCCCTACACCTACCCTCTCGACGCCCCCTACCTGTGGGTGCGCTCCCGGCTGCTGGGTGGCCGCATGCACGCCTACGGCCGCGTGCTGCAGCGCATGAGCGACGTGGACTTCAAGGCCGCCAGCCTCGACGGCGTCGGCATCGACTGGCCCTTCGAGTATGCGGACCTGGCCCCCTACTACGACCGGGTGGAGGAGCTCGTCGGCGTGTACGGCGACGCCGATCCCGGTGTGGAGCACCCGCCCGCCGGCAGGTACTTGGGCCCCGGGCACCTGAACGAGATGGAGCAGGAGTTCAAGCGGGTCGTGGAATCCCGGTGGCCCGACCGACACGTGATCTCCTGGCGCTTCCAGGCCCCCTTCCTGGACCGCGTCCCCCCGGGCATCCGCGAGGCCCGCAAGACCGGCCGCCTGACCATCCGCACCAACGCCGTGGTCTCCCGCATCACTACCAACGCCCGCACCGGCCTGGCCACCGGCGCCGTCTTCATCGACGCCCGCACCAAGCGCGAGCACCGGGTGACCGGCGACGTGGTCATGCTGTGCGCCTCGGCGATCGAGTCGGTGCGGCTGCTGCTGAACTCCGGGTCGAGTCGTCACCCGGGCGGGCTGGCGAACTCCAACGGGCTGGTGGGGCACTACCTCATGGAGCAGTCCATGACGCTGGGCTTCGGCGACGACGCCCGTCGCCCCGGCTACTTCGGTCCCTCCTCCCAGTGCGAGGAGGACCCCTTCTACGGCAACTCCGGCGGCTTCCTGATCCCCCGCTACCAGAACCTGCACGGACAGACCGAGGCCTACAAGCGCGGCTACTCCTTCCAAGGACTGGCCGGGCGGGTGCCGGTACCGGAGGACTCCCCCGCCATGTTCGGCTTCGGCGCCGGCGGGGAGATGCTGCCCCAGTACGGCAACCACGTGGCCCTCTCACGGCATGTGAAGGACAAGTGGGGCATCCCCGCCGCGCACATTGTGTGCCGTCCGGACGACAACGACCGCACCATGGTTGCCGCCGCGGTGCGGGACGTCACCGAGATGATGCAGGCCGGCGGCTACCGGACCAACTTCGTAGCCTCGACCTTCGGAGTGCACTCCAAGCACGTGTGGCCGGACTTCAACCCCGCCCAGCGCGCCATGTTCCGGGTCGGGATCCGCATGAGCCTGATGATGGGGGTCTCCATCCACGAGGCGGGCGGGGCGCGCATGGGCCACGACCCGGCCACCAGCGTGCTCAACGGCGTCGCCCAGTCGTGGGATGTGCCGAACCTGTTCGTCACCGACGCCGCCTCCTTCCCCACCGGCTCCACGGAGGGGCCGGCGCTGACGATCATGGCGGTCACCGCCCGCGCCTGCGACTACATCACCCGTGCACACGCGGCCGGGGAGTTGACCCGCCCCACCCAGGACGTGGTGCTGTAGTCCTGCGGGCACAGGGCATGCGGGGCCGGCCTCGGATTCGGTGCGCCAACAACGGCGGGGTGGGCAGGTTCCGGAGGCGGCGCCCGCGCGGTCCTGCCGCAACCGGTCGCCCCGGCCCGCCGCCCGGCGCCGCTCTGGCCGGAGTGACCTGGGTCCCCCGTAATGCCCGGTGCGGGCAGAAGCGCGCGGCCCCGCCGCCACCCCGATCCGGTACCGGTTTTCGTTGAAATACCAACCCCTCCGCCGCCAACCTCCCGGTCGCGGTGGTGCGTGTCACCGCGACCGGGCGACGTTTGCGTGCCGCCCGCGTTGATAGCGTGTTGCCACCGGCCACCGCACGGACGCCCATTCGGAAGGCCCGGGAATCCGGGCAATCCAGCTGGGACCGCGCGGCGGACCACACAACACCGATTCAACTCTTCTAAAGGAGCAACACATGTTCTTCAGCGCCATCGACGCCAACACCGCTCGCGCCATCGCCGAGGCCGTCAACGACCGCCTCACCGAGAAGAACCACCGACGAGCAGCAGTGAGCTCACCGAAGCCCCCGCGGCGGCCGTAGCGCCGCGCCAGCGCCGAGCGCCCGCAGTACACGGGACGGGGCACAGACAGCCAGGCCGGAGACATCGGGGTCTCCGGCCTTTGTTGTGCTCGCCGCACGCCGAACACGCGTGCATCTGCTAACGTCGCCGCCGACGGCCTCCCGGTCGCTTCCCGAGCCTGCTCGAACTCGACCGATTCCCGCCCACACCCCGCCTCAACGACGGGTGCGAAGCCACGCCCGGAAGGACAGCATGTTCATCCTCGTCCCCACCACACCCCTGGACGCCAACACGATCCGCTCGATCGCGGAGGCCACCAACGCCATGCTGGAGGAACAGGAAAACAAGCGGGCCGCACGGGACGCGCGCACAGGCGGCAGTCGCCGCCACAGCCCCGTCGGCACCCGTCCAGTGGCGCTACCAGCGGTCTGACGGCCCCGGCTCGGCTAGAACGCCCCTTCCCCGTCGGGCAGGCCGGCTCGCGCCGGGCCACGCCGCCAACGGCTGTGTTGGTTCGGTGGTGGCGGGTGTGGTTCGGCTTGTGGTGTGTTTTGTTTGGGGGGTTGACGGTGGGGTGTGGGGGTTGTTATGTTTGATCGCGCATCAAACGGGTGGTGGTCGATGGTGACCGCCGGTCTGGGTGGTGGCGTTCGTGCCGTTCGTTGGGGGCATGGTGCGGGCGGGGCCTGTTGCGGGCCTTGTTGGGCGAGGGTCGCCTAGTTCCCCGGAAGGCTGTGCGAGATGTTGTTCGCACCGAATGTTGAGTTGTTGTTTTCCGAGGCCGGCGAGGATTACGCGGATCGGATTCGGGCCGGCAGAAACCGCCGTGCTCCAAGAGGACACCGGTGACCGTATCCAACGCCGGTTCTACTAACTCGGCGCTGGTCAACGCCCCCGCCCTCATCGCGGCGCTACGAGACCGCTCATACAACGGATGGGCCGTGGTCGAAAGCGACCAAGCCCCTGACCCCGTCGAACCCATCCTCCTAAACAGCTGACACCAACAAAAAACCGGACCTACCAAAATGACCCTAAGAGCAAATGGCGGCTCGGCCTTGCCGGAGCTGGAACGATGAACGCACTCCGGGAGAATAATGACGCACTCCGGGAGGGCAATTCAGGAGGTAAGGTATGAGGAGCGCTCGACTGTCGACGTCGACGAAACTGGTCTACGGGCTTGGAGACCTAGCCTGTCAACTGATGTGGTCGCTATCGTCCAGCTACCTCGTGCTGTTTTACACGGACAACGTTGGTCTCGCTGCGGCCGCCGTGGGCGGACTTATGCTGTTCGCCCGTGTCAGTGACGCAATATTCGACCCCATATTGGGTGCCTACATCGAGCGGCACCCTACCAGATGGGGAAGATTTCGTCCGTGGCTGCTATTTGCCTCTCCGGTCATGGGGGTAATGACTGTACTTACCTTCATGACCATCCCCGGTTCCCAGAACCTAAAGCTGACATGGGCGGCGATCACCTATCTCTTCCAGGGCCTGCTGTACTCCGCCGTCAATCTTCCTTATGGTGCACTCGGCGCGGTCATGTCCCGTGATTCGCGCGAACGTGTCGACCTTGGTTCTGCGCGAACCGTCGGCATGAATGTCGGGGTGGTTCTGATCAACGCCATAACGATGCCGCTTGCGATTACGTTCAGCGGTGACGCGGACTCAACGAGCGTTCGAGGGTATACGCTCACTGCCCTGACGATGGTTCTCATTGCCGTTCCCATGCTTTGGCTTGTCTTCGCCAAGTGCCATGAAGTGATCGTGCCCGACGTGACGAGAACCCGCGTTTCACTTGCAACAACTATTCGTGTGGTTGTCACCAATGGTCCGCTCATGCTGGTGGCCTCCACGATGCTGCTCATGCTGACCGGGATATTCGGCCGCCTTGCGGTCGCCCTGTATTACTATATATATCTCATGAATCGGCAGGACCTGGTAGCGCTGCTCATGTCGCTGCCCTCCATCGCGACTGTAGTCGGCATCGCCCTTTTTACGAGGCTGTCGAGCAGGATCGGTAAGCGCAGGCTTTTAATTGTGTCGCTGATAATGACGGCGCTTCCGCTCGTATGTCTGTTCTTCGTCGACCCATCCAATGTAGTCTTCGTCATCGTGTTGAACGGCCTGTATGGCCTGTTCTTCGTGGCAACACCTCTGGCCCTGTCGATGATTCCGGATGCGATCGATTACCAGGAGGATCGTACCGGTATACGCAGTGACGGCTCGGGGTTTGCGCTTTCGAGCGTTTCAATCAAGCTGGGTTCTGCCGTTGGTGGGGCGATCGGCACATGGATACTTGCAGGGTTCGGCTACGTGGCGAATAGTGTCCAGACAGAGCATGCGGCGTTCGGTATCAATGTCGCTGTGAACCTCGTACCCGCGGCGTTCCTCATTCTGGCGGCGATTCCGATGTTCTTCTATCCCGTCACTGAAGACGTCTATGAAGAGGTCCGGGCGAGACTGGAGGCGGGCGAGGCTGATCAAGCCAGCGCTTCCTAATGCATCTTTGTGAATTGTAAATCGAATACCGTCTTTCCCGTCTACCGCGTAGCGCGGTTGTCGCCGAGTTCCATCCGAAATACCGCTGTTCCGGTTGATGAGTGTGATGGTTCGGGACCGGACGGTGGTGTTCGTACTCGGGTGCGTGAGGAGCGTCTCGGACCGACGAGGAAGTCGACGTCCGTTGTTTGGATGCTCGGGCGGGCATGACGGTGGTGAGAAGTTGTCGATGCTGAGCGGGGTAGTCGGCCACGTGGGCTAGACCTCCAGAACGAGGGGACGTCTTCAAGAACGCTCTCTTCGGCCTCGTCGAGGCCCAACCTGCGTCCTCGAACATCCCGGCGGACCATGCACAGGCTCGGCGGGTGACACTGGGAAGCCGGGAAAGAAGACTGTAACCGCGCGCCTAGCGCTGACCATTAGACCAGCCGCCGCCGCGCATACACGAAGAGCATCTTCCAGGCGGGGCCACAGCATTACCGATCCCGCAGCCCAACCGCCCTGCTCGACCGTCAGAGGCCGCGCCCTCGGGAGACGAGCCTGCGTTGGCAGTTTGTCATCGACTTGCATCACCGCGCCCCTGGACGAGCTCCTGGCGCGTACGTCGAGCAAGGGCGGACGGTTGGCGTATCTAATCGCGTGTCTCGGCGAAGGCTCGTCGGGACGAACCGAACTGTTCGCTAACTCCAGCGACGGTTCGTGGGGTAGACGCACTGTGTCGTCTCATGACTTCTGGAACATCCGGAACTAATGACATGGAGCGCTAACAGTCATGAGCCTCTGCCAGAAACGCGTCAATGACGCGCCCGCCGCGCCCCCAGCGGCCAAGACGCAGACACCTGGGGTCCAGTAGGTCACTTGAACTGCAGCCGGGCCGCTGGGGGCCGGTGTAGCTTTCCTTTCGGGCCCGGGGTGAACTACGCGCCGGCGCACGGGGCGTAGCGGCGGTGCCGGGCCTGGCTACCGGAGCGTCTCCTGCTTATTCTTGGTCCGGATGTGTTGCCGCCCGGCTTCACGGTTGGTGGGTGTGATGGCGTCCTAGGAACCATGAGACCCAATAGTCCCAAAACCATGGCGACAACACGGCACGTCTACCCCACGAACCACTGCGGGAAATGGCGGAACCGTCGACCAGAACACATGTACAGACACTTCTGATCCACCGTGGTCTCGTCCACCGAGCTCATCCGGACCCGCCCATCAGCCGTTACCCAGCACTCCACTTTCCTTGTACTCGCCTCCAACGAGGCACATCGGCATCGCGCCACAATAGATCTGCCCGCATGCGTCCGCATCCGCGTACGGTTATTCCGAGTGGACTGAGCCGGGCGCCTACTGGTCTTCAGTCGACTGGCCGGTAGACGGCGTCCTCGACTCCAGGCGTGCACGAATAGCTTGGTACTTCGCCTCTGTGATCGGGTAGGCGGCGAGTGGAATGAGGGCGAGTAGAAGGATCGCCGCGGGCATCAAGTTGACGGCGACGTTCACGCCCATCAGCGCCCTCGCGGTCGGCGCCGCATCTGCGGAGTACCCGAACGCCGCGAGGCACCAGGCTCCAATGGCCCCGCCAAGCGCGGATGCAACCTTGATCGCGAGGCTGGTCATAGCGTATGACGTGCCATCACTGCGGACTCCCGTTCTGTCCTCCTGGTAATCAATCGCGTCCGGCACCATCGCGAGCACAATCGGCGTTGCGAACAGGCCGAGCCCGTACAGCATGGACAGCACGACGACGGCCACGAGGTTCGAGGGTCCGACAAAGAACAGCAACAGCAACGAGATCGAGGAGCTGAGGATTGAGATCATTACCATCCTCTTCTTGCCCAATTTCTTCGCGAATCGTGTGAAGGCGGCGATTCCGATGATCGTGAAGAGGGGCGGAATCGGCATGAGCCAGCCCGCCAGGTCTACCCTGCCTATCGAATAGATAATGTAGTACATGGCCACGGCGAGTCGGCCGAACTGACTGGTCATGGTGCAGATTAGCATCGTCGTGATGAGCATCAGGGGCCTGTTTCCGAGCACCGTCTTGAATGTGTCGATCAGCGACACGCGAGTCTCTTCCGGAACCGGCCGGACGACCTCCTTGCTAGTTACGAACACGAGCGCGAAGAGCGGCAGCGCAGCTATCGAGAACAGTGCCGCCGTTGCGGTGAATCCGCCCACGGTGGCGGCGCCGCCCCCGCCGCTGAGATGGAGCACAATCGGCATGGTGATTGCGCCGAGTATAATGCTTCCGAAGTTCGTTCCGACCATCCGGTACGAGTTCAGGGCGACACGATCTCCCGAGTCGCGAGTCATCACCGTCGCCAGCGCCCCGTACGGCAGGTTGACGACGGAGTACAGAAGCCCTTGGATCATGTACGTACAGATGGCCCACGCCAATTTGGCGCCTTCGGTGCCGGGAATGGTGCTGAAGGTTAGTACGGTGAAAATCGCGAGCGGCGGACCTCCCCAGATCATCCATGGGCGGAAGCGACCGTGCTTCGTGTATCGCCGCTCGGTGAACGCGCCCCAAATCGGATCGAAGACGGCGTCCGTTATGCGGGCGACGAACATCAGCGTGCCCACGGCGGCGGCCGCGAGGCCGACGCTGTCGGTGTAAAATAGAACAAGATAGCTGGACGACAGATTCCATACCATCTGGCCGCCGACGTCGCCGAGGCCATAGGAGATCTTTGTCGCCGTGGACAGCTTCTCCGAGGGTGGGGAGGACGGCATAGAATTAGCAGGGCTTACAGTCATGATAATACTCTCCACGTCTTTGTGGCAGTTCAGTCAATTTGCATACCGGCTGTATGTCGATGTCTCGGGGGCTGCAATCGCACCGGGTCGTGCGGCAGCGAACCACTACCGTCGGACACGCTCGGACTGGCTTGCGGCGGCGGGTCACGGCGTCTGGACCGTCGGCCCGCCGCCGCAAGCAGGACAGCTCGTCAGCGTGTCGCGAATGCCGCGTCGAAGGCGGCGCCGGGCGCGTCCCACATCGCGCGTCGGACGAACTCGAGCGCCTCGGGAGCGCCTCGCATCCGGTCCATCCCGGCGTCCTCCCATTCCACCGATACGGGCCCGGTGTATCCGATACGGTTGAGCGCACGGAAGCATTCCTCCCAGGGGACGTCGCCGTGCCCAACCGACACGAATGTCCACCCACGGCGCCCGTCATTCCATGGCAGGTGTGAGCTGAGCCTCCCGGAGCGTCCGGTTAGCCGTTTCTTGGAGTCCTTCGCATGCACGTGATAGATCTTGTCCGCGAAGTCGTCCAGGAACCCCACCGGATCGACATCCTGCCAGTTCATATGGCTGGGATCCCAGTTGATTCCGAGTTCCGGGCGATCGATCACCTCAAGCATCTTCTTGGCAGTCCAGTAGTCGTATGCCAGCTCGCTGGGGTGGACCTCAGCGGCGAAGCGGACGCCGCACTCGGCGAATACGTCCAGGATCGGATTCCAACGGCGTGAGAAATCCTCCCAGCCGGCCTCGATGAGGTCGTCATCAACCGGCGGGAACATGGCTAGGTACTTCCAGATCGACGATCCGGTGAAGCCGACTACCGTCTTGACTCCTAGTCGCTGAGCGGTGCGCGCCGTGTTCATAACCTCCTCGGCCGCACGACTGCGCACGCCCTCCGGATCGCCGTCTCCCCAGATGGCGTCCGGCAGCATTCGGTGATGCCGTTCGTCAATCGGATCGTCACACACCGCCTGGCTCTTCAGATGGTTGGCAAGCGCCACGATCTTGAGGTTGTAGCGTGCGCAGACATCCAACTTCTCCTGAATGTATGCGTCATCGGTTGCGCCCCGCCATACGTCGAGGTGGTCTCCTGCGCAGCCGATTTCAAGGCCGTCGAAGCCCCATTCGGATGCGAGTCGCGCGACCTCCTCGAATGGGAGGTCGGCCCATTGCAGAGTGAGTAGTGATACGTCACGGGTCATGATGCACTGTCTCCTTCCTTGGTTTCATCAGTGCGTTCATACGTCGGTCCAGGCCGCACGAGATGCCGCCGAGCGCTCCACCGCCGCAAGAACGCGTTGCACGCTCAATCCGTCGGCGAATGTTGGCCGTGGAGCCTCTCCCCGGGCGATCGCCTCCACCAGATCGACCACCTGGTGGGTAAATCCGTGCTCCCAGCCAATCACGTGGCCCGTGGGCCACCAGGCGCTGTAGTAAGGAGTGTCGGGCTCCGTGGCCAGAATTCGGCGGAATCCGGACTCGACGGCGGGCTCGGATCCGTCGTAGTACTCAAGCACGTTGTAGTCCTCCAGGTTCCAGCGCAGCGCTCCGGAGGACCCGGATACCTCAATGGTCAGTTCGTTCTTCCGGCCCGTCGCGAACCGAGTGGCCTCGAAGGAGGCAACGGTGCCCTGTGACATGCGCCCGAGGAACCAGGCGGCGTCGTCAACCGTGACATCGCCATACCCCTCGGCGGCCTGTCTGCCACCGAGTCCACTGCCAGGGGCGGCAAGAGGACGCCGTTTCACGAAGGTCTCCAACGTTCCCGACACCTCGACGATCCTGTCATCGGCGAGGTACTGACACAGATCGATCAGATGCGCGCCGATGTCACCGAGGGCGCCGGAACCGGCCTTGTCCTTCTCCAACCTCCAGCTGAGGGGCTCGTTGGGATCGACGATGAAGTCCTGCCGGTAGCCGGTACGAATCTGCCTTATCTTGCCGATCTTACCCTCCACCACCATGCGCCTCGCCAACGCGATTGCCGGCGATCTGCGGTAGGAGAAGCCCACCATCGACTGAACGCCGCGAGCAGCAGCGCGCTCAGCGGCTTCCGTCATGGCTTGTGCCTGTTCGACGGTATTGGCCAAAGGTTTCTCGCACAGCACGTGCTTGCCGGCGTCGAGCGCGGCGACGGCGATCTCCTGGTGCAGACCGCCGGGTACGCAGATGTCGATCAGATCCACGTCGTCGCGAGTGAGCAGGTTCCGCCAGTCGCTCTCGCTGGAGCTCCACCCGAGCGCTTCTGCAGCCTCTTGCGCATGCGCCGAGTCCTTTCGACACAGGACGGCCATAGACACGTCGAGTGGCAGGTCGAAGAACTTCGGTGCCTGACGCCAGGCGTTAGAATGCGCCCTGCCCATGAATCCGGCTCCTACAATAGCCACGTTCAGTCGCCTCTTAGGCCCTGTACTATTCATGTTCTGTCATCTCCAGTTCCGTTGTCTCGTGATAATATTCATCTCGCCCTTGATCTCGTGATACGGGCGGTGTTCGTTGCCATGGTCATGCGACGACCGCTAGCTCGGTGGGACGAGTAAGGCCGCCCGAGGCATGCTGCTCGGCGATGAACTTGCATGCCCTGGATGTCAGAGCCATGATCGTCAGGGTTGGCCCGACGGTCCCATTGGTGACGAAGGAGGAGGCGTCGGTGACGAACAGGTTGGGGATGTCCCAGGTCTGATTGACGTTGTTGACGACCGACTTCTTCGGATCTGATCCCATGCGAGCTCCGCCGCATTCGTGAATCGCGGCGCCGAGGCTCTGCGACATGCGAATACCGACCTTAAAGATCTGTCGCTGCAGCGGGTTGAAGTCGGGCCAGACCTTGGACGAGTCGAGCCCCACAGTGGAGCCGATGAAGTTGATCCTGTATCCGGCATACTCCACCATCTCGCGGACAGCTCTCATCATGTCTTCGGTCATCATCCGCTCGTTCGCGCTGAGTGTGCAGTCGATCCGCGGTGCGGGAATACCCCACTTGTCCTTCACGCGACGGCTGACGCCAACGTAATTGTCAAAGCGTGGCAGCATTTCCCCCATTGCGTCTCCACC
Organism: Actinomyces sp. Z5; assembly: GCF_003287795.1. Lineage (NCBI taxonomy): Bacteria > Bacillati > Actinomycetota > Actinomycetes > Actinomycetales > Actinomycetaceae > Actinomyces > Actinomyces sp. Z5. The sequence continues at coordinate 6,136 of NZ_QMIN01000011.1, read as the reverse complement.
GAATACCGCCGGCACATCCGGGGGAATCGGCGTCCTGCCCCCGATGCCTTGATAGTCAAATCCACGCAGGTAGCGCTCCGTGCGACGGCCTTCCAAATTCTGGTAACGAGGAATGAGGATGCCGCCGGCCCGTCCGTGGAACGAATCCGCAGGCTGCGCCGTGTCTTCATCCCAGCATCCAGGGCGGTCCGGTACATCTGCGAAGCAGAGCGCCGTCGTCTGGTCCATGAAGTAGTGCCCGAGCAGTCCCGAGGAATTGGCCAGGCCGTCCGGGAAGCTCGTAGTCCCGGAATTCAGCAGCAACCTGATCGACTCAATCGTCGACGCTGCCAGCACAATGACGTCGCCAAACACCCGATGACGTCGCTTGGTCACGCGGTCGACGAACTCCGCGCCGGAGGCGAGGCCGGTGCGAGGATTGATCGTGATCCGGCTGACAACGGCATTGGTGCGCGTAACCAGTCTGCCAGTCCTGCGAGCAGCCGCGATACCCGGCGGAACTCGGTCCTGGAACGGCGCCTGCACACGCCACGAAATGACCTTGCGTTCAGGCCACCGTTTCTCGACCTTAGACTTGAACTCCTTCTCGATCGTGCTGAGGAAACCCGGCCCGATGTACTTACCGTCGGCGGGTTGGTCCAAGCCGTCCTTGTCTCCGTACACGCCGACGAGCTCCTCGACCCGGTCGTAGTACGGCTCGAGATCGGCGTACTCGATCGGCCAGTCCTCCCCGTATCCGTCGAGACTGGCGGCCTTGAAGTCGAGGTCTCCCATGCGCTGAAGCACGCGACCGTAGGTCTGCATCCGCCCGCCGAGCATCTTGGACCTGATCCAGAGGTACGACTGTCCCAGGGGAGTCGTATACGGATCCTCCAGGTCATTCACCATGAAGGGGCTGACTCCGCCGTCGAAGAAGGCACGGCACGCCTGGCGCACCTGACCTCGGGTCAGCATGTCTTTTGCTCGCGGGATGATATCCATACCGAGAGCTCCCGCCTGCTGCTCTGGCCGTACGAACTCCGCCTCGCTCCGTTCCGGTCCCGCTTCGAGCAGAAGCACATCCATTCCGGCTTCGGTCAGCTCTCGGACCGCGACGCTCCCGCCCGGTCCGGAGCCGACGACGATCGCATCGAAATGCCGCTCAATGTCGTGTTTCATCATCTTTCCTTCCTATCTGTTGTCGGTTGGGTTAGCGGCGCTGCGCCGAGCCGCCTCGTCGGAGGAGATAGACGCCGCGGGGCTCGGCATGGACAACGATTAGTCACTCGAGTCTGCTATTGGTTTTAGAACGTGTTGCACCTCCCATCCGTTCAGCATCGTGCTGCTTGCGGGATGGGGACTCATATCGCTTTCGACCACGATCCACCCTGCATAGCCGTGATCCGTCAGGGCCCTCATAACCGCCGCCGCGTCGACCAGTACCGGTTCTTCCGCCAGTTCGGTGAACCACCTGCCCACGCCCCGCTTCCCGCCGGCGCGGAGTACCGAGTATTCCGCGCCGGCGTTCAGGTACTCTTCACCGTTGTCAACGTCGGCCGCGTTCTTGAGATGAACGTGAATGACTCTGTCTGCGTGGTGCTCAATGAATTCGAGCGGGTTCCGACCTGCCACCACGAACTCGGCGGTGTCGAGAGCGAGTCCCGTGAGTTCTGGGTCGGTGAGTGCGAGGAGACTGTCCAGCGCGTCCGCGGTGCGCAGCGAGGACAGGAAGTCGAAATGCAGGCCGAGCCGCACGCCCATTGGAGCTATTGCGGCGCCCACCGCGTTCCACGAGTCCGCCAGCGCCTGCAGCGCAGCATCATCAAGCGGACCGGAGTGTCCTGCGTATGGAGCGGGACGAACGACGAGGACGCTTCCGCCGAGTTCGGCGAGTGCTTCTGACAGCCATGCGGCGTGCGCGACCAGCCCGTCGCGCGAGCCGGGATCCAAGGGGTCGTCACCGTGGGTGAGGTCCTCCTGATAGCCGATTGCCGGATCCCAGAACCAACTGCTGACGGACTCCAGGCCCGCGTCTTGGACGAAGCGGCGGAATCCTGCGATGGAGCCGAAGTTCGCCGCCAGCTGTGTAGGGTTGCCCAGGGGCTCCCATCTTCCGGTGCCTGCATTCAGTTCGACTCCCGAGAAACCCGAGATGGACACGACGCGCAGCGCCCGCTCGTGCTGGCGGCGACGGACGAAGTGGTCGAACTGCGGCTTGAACTGGTTGAGGGCGTACGACCAACGAATCATGACCCCTGCTCCTCACTCGCAATGCGTTCCAGCACGTTCTTGGCGTACCAACGCGAAATTGCGGTGGATTCGGCGTAGTCTCCTCCGAGCTTGTCCGCCTTATCGTGCTCCACGCCGATATAGCCCCAGTATCCGTGTTTGACGATTGCCCGCATAAGCGACTCGAAATCGACGAGGCCCCCCTCATCGCCCATTTCATAGAACCATCGTTCAGTCGTGTCCGCCATGACTTCCGCATCGGGCCTCCTGCGATAATCGCCAACCAGGTCCCGATGCCGCGTGTCCTTGAAATGGAATCCGCTCACGCGATCGGCGTACGCCCGATACAGCTCGACGGGGTCGACCCCGACGATGCAGTGCTGCGCGGTGTCCATGAACAGCTTGACAAGCGTCGGGTCGGTGTTGGAGTAGAACGTCTCCAACTCCGAACGTGAGCGGATACCGCAGAAGAACTCGTGGTGGCATGCCAGCGTCACTCCGGCATCGGCCGTTAACGCGCCGACCCGGTTCCACAGTTCGGCGGCGACCTTGATCTTGTCCTCCGTCACGGGCTCCATGTCGTAATACAAGGTGGCTGGCATTACGACGATGTTGTCCAGCTCTATCTCTGCCCAGCGGTCAATGGTAACCCTGAAGTCCTCCAGGATGTTGTCATGAGTTTCGCGGATGTGGGGCGCGTACGTGCGCTGATCATAGTCAGCTGCGTGGAATATGTTGACGATCCGTTCAAGGCTGCGTTGTTGCACGAACTCCTGGTAGTTGCTTACCGACCCGTAGTCGCCGGCGATCTGGTGCCAGCGGAAGTCGAATACATCGATCGCATCGAACCCGACGGCCGCCACTTGCTTGAGGAAGTGGTCCATGGTTCGCCGCGATTCCCATTGGTCTATTTGACCGTGAGGGGACTCGGAACGCCAATGGTCCATGTATGTCCATTTGATCATTTCGGTATGTCCAGTTCGTTTTGCAGGTACCAGCTGTTCAGGAGCGTGGTTTCGGCGGGGTCGGGGGTTTGGTCGCTTTCGACGACGGTCCATCCGTTGTACGAGTGCTCTCGTAGGGCGGTGACGAGGGCGGGGGTGTCGACCAGTCCGTTCGGAGTGCCGAGTTCGTAGAACCAGCGTTGAATGTGGTTGCCGGAGTCTCCTTGGAACATGGCGATTTCTGCGTTTGGCTTGAGGTATTGGTTGTTGCTGTCTTGGTGCCGGGTGTCTTTGAGATGGATGTGTGTGACGCGGTCGGCGTGGGCTTGGTAGAAGGCGACCGGGTCGATGCCGGCGATGGTCATTTCGGCGGTGTCGACCCCGAGGCCGACCAGTTCGGGGTCGGCTGCCCCCAGCAGGGTGGCGAGTTGGTCCGGATCGTGGATGGATGACAGGCAGTCGTAGTGCAGGGCCAGGTGCAGGCCTGCTTGACGGGCCAGGTCTCCGACCTCGTTCCACAGGTCGGCGGCGGTCTTGATCGCGTCGTCGGATAGTTTCCCGGTGATCCATGCAGGTGGGGCAGGTCGGGCTACCAGTGTTGAGGCTCCCACGGCGTTGAGAAAGTCGATGAATACTCGCGAGGTGCGGATGATGGTGGCGTGCTGGTCGAAATCGGCAGGGTTGTGGGGCATTCCGTCGTCTTCCTCGGCTGGGGCGGTGGGGTCCCAGAACATGGAGCAGACACCTTTGAGTGAGCCGCGGTGGAGGAAGTCGAGGAAACCCTCGGCCGAGCCGTGGTTTGCCAGTATCACCTCCGGGCGAGCGAGGTTGTCCCAGCGACCGCTTCCCGAGGCCAGCTCTACGTAGTCGAAGCCGGCCGCCGATGTCACCTTGAATGCGCGCAACTGGTCCTCATGGCGGGTGAAGGCGTCCATGCGGGGCTTCCACTGGTTGAGCGCGTATGCCCACTTGAGCGTGTCTTTCATTTCGTTTCCTCCCTGGCCGCGCGCTCGGCCTGGGCGAGCACGTTGTCGATGTACCACTTGGCCACCGCCGTGGCCTGCGCATAGCTGGACCCGTAGTCGTTCATGTCGGCCTCGTCGTGCTCGACGGTCAGCAGTCCATCCCACCCGGTCTCGACGATCGCCCGCATTAGCCCGGGGAAGTCGACCAAGCCGCCCCCCGCGCCCATTTCGTGGAACCATCGGCGCACGCCCCGCGACTGCCGCTCCGGATCGGGCGGGGTGCGATACAGGTCGTCCCGATCGACCTGATGAGCGTCCTTGAAGTGGAAGCCCGAGCAGCGCGCCGAGTACTTCCGGAACAACTCCACCGGGTCGACCCCTGCTATGGCGTGCTGCGCGGTGTCGCAGAAGAAGTTCACATACCGCGGGTCGGAGTAGTCGAAGAAGGTGTCGATCTGCTCCAGAGTGCGGATCGCCCCCCAGAACTCCAGGTGACAGGTCAGCCTCATTCCGTACTGGGCGGTCATCTCACCCACCCGAGTCCACAACTCGGCCATCGTCTTGATTTTGTCGTCGGTAACCGGCTCCACCTGGTAGTAGGTACATGACGGCATGACGATGAAATTCTCCACGCCCGTCAGCCCCTCCAGCTGCCCCACGGTCTGACGACAGTCCTCAATGATCCGCTCATGGGTCTGTCTGACGTGCGGCGCGGCATACCGAGTCGCCTGCGCCCACGCCCTGAACACTCCGGTCACCTTCTCCAGTCCCAGGTCCTGAATTCGATGCTCGAACGCCTTCATTGACCCGTACATCGCGGCATACTGATAGACGCTGTAGAACATCGTGTCAAGACCGCTGAAGCCAAGCGCCGCAAGCTGTTTGATGTAGCTGTCCGTGTAGTCCTTGTTGAACTGTGGAGGCTGCAGTCCCTGCGGCGTCCGTGTCAACCAGTGGTCCATGTATGACCATTTGAACTCGGTCATTCGTTTTCCCTTCAACCTTTGCTGAACATGTGTTTCAAACGATTACGTATTGCCTGTTTCACGCGCACTCGTGGACGCTGATCCACCGTAGGTACCCTGGTTTTTGGGTGCACGACACCCACAAGCCCGCCGTGTGGGTCAATAACGCACTGAGCGCGACACCTTCGCCTGTAACGGCGACACGTCGCCTTCAACACGCCTCGCGGACGCGCCCCGCCCGGGTCTACCGACTGGTGTGCAACCGGTCCAGGACGCCGCGTATGTACTGGGTGGATGCCGCACTGTCCTGCGTGGGGGTGTACTCCAGCCCGATCGGGCCGTCATACCCGGCGTCCATGATGTCGCGCAGCCGGGCGGGCCAGTCGATCGCCCCGCTGCCGGGTTCGCCACGCCCAGGCGCATCCGCGAACTGAACATACTTGACCAGCCCGCCCGCATTAGCCAACACCGCGGCGGTGTCCTCACCCTCAACCGTCGAGTGATAAAGGTCGAACAGCACCCCGAAATACGGCGAGCCCACACAACGAGCCACATAAACCGCATCGCCCGTGCGATCCACCAACGAGCCAGGATGATCCACCCGAGTATTGACCGGCTCCAACACCAGCGTGATCCCACTACCCTCGATCTGCGCGACCGCCTTAGTGAAGACCTCCGCCAGATCATCAAGCTGACTCGCCCTACTGGCACCCGGGAAACCGGTACCGCTTTGAACCACGATCCGTCGGTTCCCCAACCGACGCGCGATCTCCACACCCTCGTCCAGTCCCCGATAGAACTCGGAGTGATCCCGCGGAGGAATCATGAACTGCGTCCGCGGCTCGGCCAACTGAGCCACCAACGACACCCCCGTCTCCTCCAACGCGGCTGCCACCGCAGGAATATCCTTGGGCCGCGACGGCAAATCCCTGCCCAACGGCCCCCAGAACTCCACCGCCGTGAAACCCGCAGCCCCAGCAGCCCGAATCCGATCCGCGTAATCCTCGCCGGCCTCGGAAAACAACAACTCAACATTCGGTGCGAACAACATCTC
>NZ_QMIN01000101.1:0-10799 GCF_003287795.1 Actinomyces sp. Z5 | reverse complement strand
ACCGATGTCCTGACACACCAAGTGTCACCGATGTCCTGACACAAAACTGTCACCGATGTCCTGAGACATCACACGTGTACAGCGCCTGCAAACCTCTAAAACTCGTGTTCATGAGCCAAACACGTGTGCGTGCGGGCGGGCGCCGGGGCGGTGTGGCGCCATGGACTACGCACCGGACGCTGTGACCCGGCGCGGTGTGGCGCCATGGACTACGCACCGGACGCTGTGACCCGGCGCGGTGTGGCGCCATGGACTACGCACCGGACGCTGTGACCCGGGGCGGGGCGCACGCGCTGGGCGTGGCTGCCCGCCGTGGTGGCGAACAGGTCCGGGCCGGGGCGGGGCGCACACACAGGGTGTGGCTGCACTCACGGCGATCTGACTTGGCGTTGGCGGGGAGGCCGTGTAGATTACCGATCGCTGCCCGGGCGTAAGCCGCGCGGGTGCACCAATCTCTTGGGGTATGGTGTAATTGGCAACACAGGTGATTCTGGTTCATCCATTCTAGGTTCGAGTCCTGGTACCCCAGCCGAGTGCTGAAAGCCGCCAACCAGCCCATCGTATTGATGGGCAGAGTACGGCCTCAGTACCTCGAACAATTCAATACGCACGCCCCGTTCGTCTAGCGGCCCAGGACACCGCCCTCTCACGGCGGCAGCGCCGGTTCAAATCCGGCACGGGGTACGAGCCACGGCTCCTCGCGGAGTCAGATGGCAGGCCCCGTTCGTCTAGCGGCCCAGGACACCGCCCTCTCACGGCGGCAGCGCCGGTTCAAATCCGGCACGGGGTACCACCGAGCGCCGAGGATCCCCTCCGGAAGTCAAGCTCCCGAGGTCGGCGCCATTCCCGACCCGGCCCACGTGGCCGGGTTTTTGTTTACCCTCCACGCAATACCGGCGATAACCAAGCCCTGCGGCGCAGGGCCTTGGCGCGGCGGGCGCCCCCGCATCCGGCACCGACACCCCGAAAACTCCGTGCGGGAGGCCCCCGATGGCTCACCCCGGCCGGGCGAGTGGCTACACTCGCCGCCGTGACCAACTTCCCCAAGCTCAGCGCCCCCGGCCCGCTCCAGGACGGAGCGATGCGCATCACCCCCCTGGGTGGCCTCGGCGAGGTCGGGCGCAACATGACCGTCTTCGAGGTCGACGGCAAGCTGCTCATCGTCGACTGCGGCGTGCTCTTCCCCGAGGAGGACCAGCCCGGCGTCGACCTGATCCTGCCCGACTTCACCTACATCGAGGACCGCCTCGACGACGTGGTCGCCATGGTGCTCACCCACGGCCACGAGGACCACATCGGCGGCGTGCCCTACCTGCTGCGTCTGCGCGAGGACATTCCCCTGATCGGTTCCGACCTCACCCTCGCCTTCGTGGCGGCCAAGCTCTCCGAGCACCGCATCCACCCGGTGCTGCGCGTGGTCTCCGAACACGAGGAGGTCTCCTACGGGCCCTTCGACCTGGAGTTCGTGGCCGTCAACCACTCCATTCCGGACGCCATGGCGGCGATGATCCGCACCGACGCCGGCTCGGTGCTGATTACCGGAGACTTCAAGATCGACTCCCTGCCCATCGACGGGCGCATCACCGACCTGCGCTCCTTCGCCCGCTTCGGCGACGAGGGCGTGGACCTGTTCTGCGTGGACTCCACCAACGCCGAGGTCCCCGGCATGATCGGCCATGAGAACCAGATCGGCCCGGTCCTGGACGGCGTCTTCGCCGACTCCGAGCAGCAGATCATCGTCGCCTCCTTCGCCAGCCACGTGCATCGCGTCCAGCAGGTGCTCGACGCCGCCGCGCTGCACGGCCGCCGCGTCGCCTTCATCGGCCGCTCCATGGTGCGCAACATGGGCATCGCCGCCGAGCGCGGCTACCTGAAGGTACCCGAGGGGGTGCTGGTCAACGCCCGCGACCTCAGTTCCCTGCCGCCCGAGGAACGCGTGCTGATGGTCACCGGTTCCCAGGGCGAGCCCATGGCCGCCCTGTCCCGCATGGCCCACGGCGAGCACCGCTCCGTCACCGTGGAGCCCGGAGACACGGTGATCTTCGCCTCCTCCCTGATTCCCGGCAACGAGAACTCCGTATACCGGGTCATCAATCAGCTCATGCGCCTGGGGGCCCGCGTGGTCCACCAGGGCAACGCCAAGGTGCACGTGTCCGGCCACGCCTCCTCCGAGGAACTGCTGCACGTGTACAACATCGTCGGCCCCCGCAATGTCATGCCGATTCACGGCGAGATCCGCCACCTGGTGGCCAACGGGGCCCTGGCGGTCAAGACCGGCGTCGACCCCAAGCGGGTGATGCTGTGCGAGGACGGCGTCGTGGTCGACCTGGTCGACGGCAAGGCCCGCATCGCCGGCTCCGTGCCCTGCGGCTACGTCTACGTGGACGGCTCCTCGGTCGGCGAGATCGACGAGACCGAGCTCAAGGACCGGCGCATCCTCGCCGAGGAGGGCTTCGTGTCCGTCTACGCCGTCGTCGAGACCTCCACCGGCACCATCCTGGCCGGCCCGGACATTCAGGCGCGGGGCGTGGCGGAGGACGACTCCGTGTTCGACGAGGTCCTGCCCGACGTCACCAACGCGCTCGCCGACGCCCTGGACAAGGGCAACGCCGACGCCCACTCCCTCCAACAGGCCATGCGCCGCACCCTGGGCCGGTGGATCGGCCGCCGGCTGCGGCGCCGGCCCATGATCGTCCCGGTGGTCATCGAAGCATGAGCGCGCTCCGCAGCACCCTGATCAACCAGGGCGACGGTCAGCGGGCCATGCGCCGCCCCGCCTGCTTCATCTCCACCGGCTCCGTGCTGATCGACCTGCCGCTGCACGTCGAGCGCGTCCCCGCGCCGGGCGGCGCCGTCACCGCCACCTCGTCCGGCCCCACGGTCGGCGGCGGCTACACGGTCGTCTCCGCCGTCGCGCGCCAGGGGCTGCCCGCCGCCCTGGCCGCCACCCTGGGCACCGGCCCCAACTCCGCCCAGGTGCGCGAGACGATGATGCACGACGGCGTGGAACTGCTGGTGGACGAGTTGGTGGGCGACATCGGCACCTGCACCACCCTGATCGAGCCCAGCGGGAGGCGCACCTTCATCACCACCGAGGGGGTGGAGGCCGAACCCCAGCTGGAGGACCTGCAACGCATCGAGCTGCGCGAGGGCGACTGGGTTTACGCCACCGGCTACGACCTGGTGCACCGCTCCAGCCGGGACGTGCTCACCTCCTGGCTGCTGAGTCTGCCCGAAGACGTCGGGCTGGTCGTCGACCTCGGCCCCGTGCAGCCGGAGATCCCCGACCACGTGCTGTTGCCCGTCCTGCGCCGCACCACCCTGCTGACCGGGAATCACTTCGAAACCACCCAGCTGACCGCCCGCCTGGGCAGCCCCGAGGCGCTGCGCCGTGCCTGCCCCGACGGCCTGCTGGTGCGTCGCACCGGCGTGCACGGCTGCGTCATGTGGCCCGTGGGCGGCGACCGCATCGAGGTGCCCGGGTTTGCCCGCGACGTGGTGGACACCACCGGCGCCGGCGACACCCACACGGGCGTGCTGGTGGTCGGCCTCATGGACGGGCTCGACGTCGTCGCCGCCGCCCGCCGGGCCAACGCCGCCGCCGCTGAGGCCGTCAGCCGGGTCGGGCCGGCCCGCGCCCCGCGGCGAGACGAGATAGACGCGTTCCTGCGCGCCTAGCCCGGCGTGGCAGGCCCGCCGCCCGCCGAGCGCACGGGTAGCGTTAACGACACCATGGCCAATTCTCGCACCAAGACTTCGCCGCCCCCCGCTCAGCCCGCCGGCGGACGCTACCGCCGTACCGGCTGGGCGTTCGTCGTGCTGGCGCTCGCCGTCGTGATCGGACTGCGCGAGTGGTTCGGCATCTCCGGCGCCGCCGGCGGCGTGCTGCACCACATCGCCGCCGGGCCGCTGGGCGTGCTCGGAATCGCCGTGCCCGTGCTGCTGGCGGTCCTGGGCGTGGCCATGCTGCGCGCCCGCAGCTTCGCCGGCACGCCCGTGCGCGTGGCGGTCGGCTGCCTGGGGGTGCTCACCGGCGTGGCCGGCATCATCCACGTGACCTCCGGCAACCCAGCCCTCGACCACGGGATCGCCCCCCTGGAGCAGGCCGGCGGCCTGCTCGGCTGGGTGGTCGGCTACCCGCTGGCCACCCTGTTCAGTGCGGTCGGCGCGGTGATCCTGTTCGTCCTGCTGATCGTCTTCTCCGCCCTGGTCATTTCCGGCAAGACGGTCGCGGAGATCCGTGAGCGCCTGAACGAACGCCGCGCCGGCGTCGACGACGCCGGCCAGACCGCCCCCAACCTCGCCACTCGCACCCTGGGGCGGGTGCGCCGCGCCGTCGCCGGTGCGGACGAGGAGGCCCCCACCACCCGCTTGGACGCATACGACGGCGACGAGGCCTTCCGCAGCGCCATCGAGACCGACAAGCGCCCGCGTGGCAGCGGGCGGCGCAAGCGCACCAGCGCCCCCGCCGAGCTGCCCGCCGCGCCGACGCTGGCCGGCGACGACTCCGCCACCAGCGTGCTGCCCGATCCGCCCGTCGACGTGCCCCTGGACGACGACGTCCCCGCCGCCCCCGCACGCCGGCCCAAGGCGGTCAAGGCCGCCAAGGGCAACAGCAAGTCCGGCAAGTCCGCGAAGTCCGCCGGCTCCAAGCCGAATGCCGTCCCCGCGCCCCGGAGTGAGCCCGACGCCGTCACCCAGGAGACCCCCGCCGTCGCCGAACAGGACGAACAGGACTTCGCCGACGCCATCGCCCTGGGGCAGATGCAGCTGCCCGACGGCTCCACCTACCGCCTGCCCGACGAGTCCCTGCTCGAGCCCGGCCACGGACACGCCACCCGCACCGACGCCAACGACGCCATCGTCAACAAGCTGCAGGACGTGTTCACCGAGTTCGGCGTGGACGCCACCGTCACCGGCTACACGCGCGGCCCACAGGTGACCCGCTACGAGGTCCACCTGGGGCGCGGCGTGAACGTCTCCCGGGTCACCAGCCAGGAGAAGAACATCGCCTACGCGGTCGGCTCCGACGAGATCCGCCTGCTCACGCCCATCCCCGGCAAGAGCGCCATCGGCGTGGAGATCCCCAACTCCGACCGCGAGATGGTCAAGCTCGGCGACGTGCTGCGCTCCCAGGCCGCCAAGAAGCAGGCCCACCCGCTGGTGGTGGGCCTGGGCAAGGACGTCGAGGGCGACTACGTGGTCACCAACCTGGCCAAGACCCCGCACCTGCTGGTCGCAGGCCAGACCGGCTCCGGTAAGTCCTCCTTCGTCAACTCCATGATCACCTCCATCATGATGCGGGCCACACCGGAGGAGGTCCGCATGGTGCTGGTGGACCCCAAGCGCGTGGAACTGACCATCTACGAGGGCATCCCGCACCTGATCACCCCGATCATCACCTCCCCGAAGAAGGCCGCCGAGGCCCTGGAGTGGGTGGTGCGGGAGATGGACGCCCGCTACGACGACCTGGCCTCCTTCGGCTTCAAGCACATCGACGACTTCAACAAGGCGGTGCGCGCCGGCGAGGTGCAGCCCCTGCCCGGATCGCAGCGGGTGATCGCCCCCTACCCCTACCTGCTGGTGGTGGTCGACGAGTTGGCTGACCTAATGATGACCGCGCCCAAGGACGTCGAGGCCTCCATCCAGCGCATCACCCAGCTGGCCCGCGCCGCCGGTATCCACCTGGTGCTGGCCACGCAGCGGCCCGTCGCCCAGGTGGTCACCGGACTGATCAAGTCCAACGTGCCCTCCCGCCTGGCCTTCGCCACCGCCTCCCAGCTCGACTCGCGCGTCATCCTGGACCAGAACGGCGCCGAGACCCTCACCGGCCAGGGTGACGCCCTCTACCTCGGTCCGGGTGCCTCCACCCCGGTGCGCGTGCAGGGCTCCTGGGTGACCGAGTCGGAGATCCGCGCGGTCGTCGAGCACGTCAAGGGGCAGTTGCAGCCCGACTACCGCGAGGACGTGATCGTCCCGGAGGTCAAGAAGCAGATCGACGAGGAGATCGGCGACGACATGGACCTGCTGCTGCAGGCCGCCGAGCTGATCATCACCAGCCAGTTCGGCTCCACCTCCATGCTTCAGCGCAAGCTGCGAGTCGGCTTCGCCAAGGCCGGCCGACTCATGGACCTGCTCGAGACCCGCGAGGTGGTGGGGCCCTCGGAGGGCTCCAAGGCCCGCGAGGTGCTGGTCCAGCCCGAGCAGCTGGAGGAGACCCTCGCCTGGATCAAGGGCGAGGGCGCCGCCCCCGGCGGCGAGGCGGATGCGGAGGCGGCCGCGCCCGCCGCGGACGCTGACGGCAGCGCCGACGCCACGACGACGACGCTGCCCACCGACCGCTACGGCTCCGACCCCCTGGAGGCCGACCGGGGCCTGAGCGAGTCGGAGTCCTGGGACGACCTGGCCGCCGAGGAGGACTCCGAGGACGCCTGGAGCCTGACCGGCCGCGGCGCCTCCTGGTGAGGTGTGCGGCGGGGATCATCTAGGCTGGAGGGCGATGAACACCACACCCGGCGAACCGGCCACCGCCCCGCAGGCGAGCGCGCCCCCATTGTTGAACATCGCCAACGTCTTGACGGTGCTGCGGCTGATCCTGGTCCCCGTCTTCATCTGGCTGATGCTCCAGCCGGGTGACGGCATGCGGCTGGCGGCCACGATCGTGTTCGTCGTGGCGGCGATAACGGACAAGCTGGACGGTCAGCTGGCCCGCTCCCGGGGCCTGATCACCAGCTTCGGGAAGATCGCCGACCCCATCGCCGACAAGGCGCTGACCCTGTCCGCATTCATCCTGCTGTCCGTGGCCGGGCACCTGTGGTGGTGGGTGACGATCATCATCGTGGTGCGCGAGTTGGGCATCACCGTCATGCGGTTCGTGATGCTGCGCCGCGCCGTCATGGCCGCCTCCCGCGGCGGCAAACTCAAGACCACGCTGCAGATGACCGGCATCATCGGGCTGCTCCTGCCCTGGACGATGTTCCTGCCGGATGGGTTCGCCAATGTGCTGGTGGCCCTCGCCTACGCCGCCATCGGTGCCGCCCTGGTGGTCACCGTGGTCACCGGCGTGGATTACGTGCTGCAGGCCCGCCGCATCGCACGTGGGGAGGAGCCCGCATGAGCGCCACCCCCGCCGACCAGAACACCACCGCGGCGTCCGCTCCCGACGGCGATCACAGCACCCTGGTGGAGGCGGCGCGCTTCCTGCTGGCCAAGGCGGAGGAACGCGGTCTGACGCTGTCGGTCGCCGAGTCGCTCACCGGCGGCCAGGTCGCCTCCACGCTGGTGAGCGTGCCCGGGGCCTCGGCCGTCGTCGTCGGCGCCGTCGTCGCCTACGCCACCCGCATCAAGGAGCAGGTCCTGGGGGTGGATGCCGCCCGCCTGGCCGCAACCGGGCCGGTCGACGGCGAGGTGGCCAAGCAGATGGCTGCGGGCGTGGCCCGGCTCATGGGCACCGACCTGGGCCTGGCCACCACCGGGGTGGCCGGGCCGGGCGCGGCCGACGGGCACCCGGCCGGCACCGTGCATGTGGCCGTCGCCTCACCCTGGGGGACGCTGGCGCGCGAGCTGCACCTGTCCGGTGACCGGGATGCGGTGCGTGACGGCGCCACCACCGCGGTGCTGGCCCTGGCGGGCGCGCTGCTCGAGGCCGCCCCGCCGCCCGGCGCGGACGCCGTCGAGTAGCGCGGGCGAACCGACGGCCGGATAACCTGGGTCTTACCGACGGAACCCCCAGGCTTCTTCCAGATTTGTCGGGAAGGATCGTCTCAACGCCGCCGGGGGAGGACCCGCCGGAGGCGGGAATGAAACCGCCACACGAATGGTTGTGCCACACGATGAACAACGTGACTCACCCCCGCACCACCCGTCCCGCACGCCCGGCGGGCCGCGCACCGATGCGGCAAGCACCCGCGGCGGGGCATGGCACCGCCGTGGACAACGCGACGAACAAGCACGAGAACATCCTTCTGCGCCGCGAGATCGGCGAGGTACTGCGCTCGGTGCGTCAGCACCAGGGACGTACCCTGCGTGAGGTCTCGAGCCAGGCCCGTGTCTCGCTCGGCTACCTCTCCGAGGTCGAACGCGGTCAGAAGGAAGCCTCCTCCGAACTGCTGGCCTCGATCTGCCAGGCCCTCGACGCCCCGCTGTCCGCGGTGCTGCGTGAGGTCTCCGACCGTATCGCCATCGCCGAGGGCGTGGTCGTACCCGACACCGTCCCCGACGAGCTGGTCCGCCAACAGGGTCTGACGCTGCGCTGAACCCGTTCCGGCGGAACGCCTACGTCTTCACATCGTGCCCGGTTGTGGGCCGCTGCGGCGGCCCCTCCCGGGCACGATTGCGTCCCGGAGCCGGCCCTGCGCCATACTGCCCACGGCACTGTCCACGCCGCGATCCGCCCGCAGGGGCGTTGTCGGTGCCGCGCCGACGGCGCCCGCCCATGTCCATCCCGGCGGTGCGAAGCCGCCCACTCGACCTCGAGGAGCCGCATGAAACATTCAGAGTTCTGGCGCGCCGTCGACACCGTGTTCGGCTCCGCCTACGGGCGCTCGCTGGCGCAGGACCTGGTGCTCTCCGGTATCGGCCGCACCAGCGTGGAGGCCCTTGAGGCCGGCGTGCCGCCGCGCGATGTCTGGCACGCCCTGTGCGATGACACCGACCGCAGTGAGGCGGACCGCTGGGTATTCCGCGACGACCCGCGTCGGCGCCGCCGCGACACGCGGTGAGCACCGCTCGCATTCGAACAACTGTTCGCCTACTGTGGTCCACAGGCGACGTTCGTGCACCCCGCGGCCACAGCGGTCGCGGAGGGGTGCTGATTCATGTCAGTGGTCCGGCATAACGTCGTTCGCGAGCCCCGGAGAGGGGCTTCCGCAACCAGGACCAGCCGTATCCGCCGCGGCGGCGAGCCGCATTAGAACAGAGGAATACCAATGCCCACCGCAACTCAGACACAGGACCGCTCCAAGGCTCTGGCCACAGCCCTGGCCCAGATCGACAAGTCCTTCGGCAAGGGCTCGGTCATGCGGCTCGGCGACGACGTCCGCCCGCCCGTCTCCGTGATCCCCACCGGCTCCGTCGCCCTCGACGTCGCCCTGGGCATCGGCGGGCTGCCCCGCGGCCGCATCGTGGAGATCTATGGTCCCGAATCCTCCGGTAAGACCACCGTGGCGCTGCACGCCGTCGCCAGCGCCCAGAAGGCCGGCGGCAACGCCGCCTTCATCGACGCCGAGCACGCCCTGGACCCGGTGTACGCCAAGGCCCTGGGCGTGGACACCGACAACCTGCTGGTCTCCCAGCCGGATACCGGCGAGCAGGCCCTGGAGATCGCGGACATGCTGATCCGCTCCGGCGGGCTGGACATCATCGTCATCGACTCCGTCGCCGCCCTCGTGCCCAAGGCGGAGATCGAAGGGGAGATGGGTGACTCCCACGTCGGTCTGCAGGCGCGGCTGATGAGTCAGGCGCTGCGCAAGATCACCGGCGCCCTGTCCTCCACCGGCACCACCGCCATCTTCATCAACCAGCTGCGCGAGAAGATCGGCGTCTTCTTCGGTAACCCCGAGACCACCACCGGAGGCAAGGCCCTGAAGTTCTACGCCTCCGTGCGCATCGACGTGCGCCGCATCCAGACCCTCAAGGACGGCGACCAGCCGGTCGGCAACCGCACCCGCGCCAAGGTCGTCAAGAACAAGATGGCCCCGCCCTTCAAGCAGGCCGAGTTCGACATCCTCTACGGCCAGGGCATCTCCCGCGAGGGCGGCATCATCGACCTGGGCGTGGAGAACGGCATTGTGCGCAAGTCCGGCGCCTGGTTCACCTACGGCACCGACCAGCTGGGGCAGGGCAAGGAGAACGCCCGTGCCTTCCTGAAGGACAACCCCGAGTTGGCCGATGAGATCGAGCACAAGATCCTGGCCACCCTCGGCATCGGGGAGCCCGGCCGTGAGGCCCGCAAGGCCGCCGCGCAGGAGGAGGCGGAGAAGGCCGCCGCTGCCACCGCCCCGGCGGGCGCGAAGACCGCCGCGAAGGGCACCGGTGCGAAGTCCGGCGGGCGCAAGTCGAAGGCGGCCGCGGCGGAAGAGGCCGACGCCATGTTCGGTGAGGACGCCGGCGGCTTCTGATGCCCTGGCTCACCCCGGACGCCCACACCGAGCAGGTCGAGGCGGCCAGGGATATCGTCCTGCGCCGCCTCGACCGCTCCGCCGCCCCACGCGCCGCCCTGGCCCAGCTGCTGGAGCGCAAGGAGGTTGATCCCGTCGTTGCCCAGGAGGTGCTGGATCGCCTGGAGGCCGCCGGCGTGATCGACGACGCCGCCTATGCCGCCCGCCTGGCACGCACCCGCTTCGCGGAGAAGGGCGCGGCCCGCCGCGCCATCGCGGAGGAGCTGCGTCGCAAGGGGCTGGGGGAGGGGCACATCCGTGCCGCCCTGGAGCAGATCGACGGCGAGGACGAGGCTGCTGCCGCCCTGGCGCTGGCGCGCAAACGGCTGGCGGTCAGCCGGGGCCTGGAGCCGACCGTGCGCCGTCGGCGGGCCCTGGCCGCGCTGGGACGCAAGGGCTACTCCGCCTCCGTTGCCGCGGGCGCGGTCGAGCGGGCCCTGGCGGAGGAGTAACTCCGGCGTCGCCCCGCCGAGCACCGAAGCGGAGGCCCTGCCCGGGACCGACTGGGGCGGTCTAGGTCCTGTTGTGTAAGTGCTTGGGTGGCGGTGTGTGGCTGTTGAGCCTGTCGGTTGGACCGCTGTTCCCCGGTTGGACCGCTGTTCCCCGGTTGGACCGCCGTAGCCGCCGGTTACAGCGGTCCAA
>NZ_QMIN01000100.1:10475-22104 GCF_003287795.1 Actinomyces sp. Z5 | reverse complement strand
AACGCCAGTTAACCGTCTGCTGTATACCTCCGAGGCCTTCAGCAGAACGTTAAGTAGCGTTGTTAACGGGGAAGAGGCGTTGCAGACGAGAAGAGCGAATGCCCCTGTCAGCTCGTAGATCAGGTTGGTCGCCGACACCACCCACCCGGACGCTTCCTGCGCGTGCTCAAGCGCACCATGACGTGGTCCAAACGCGGCAGCTCTACGGGTGCGGGTGAGCCTCGGCGCCTTCATTGCTACCGACCACCTCACCGCAAGCGCGTCCACGACGCTTTACGCCACACTTACCTTCCCCGGCGGCCGGTGGGCCGCGGTCGAGGTGATATCGGGCACCTCCCAGATCGAGAAGGGCGCCCGTTCACTGGCCCGCACCGTGCAGCAGATTGACACCTCCGCGGTCGGGGAGCCGGTACTCAAGCTTGTGGTCACCGGCACCGGCCCGACGGCGACCCTGCCGGACGGCACCGTGACCTGCCCGCTAAGCGTCATCGGCCCCTGACGCAGAACCTCCCCGGCACGCGCCTTGGGCACCCGTCCGGGCGACCTTGTCCACCGCCCCGCGCCCCCTACAGCCACAGGTCGCGGCGACGCCGTACCCCGCGCATGACCTGCGGCGGGAACAGGCTCTCCACCCGCCGCACCAACCGCTCGGGATCGGCCAACTCCCGCCACTCGAAGCGGTGCACCGCCCACCCGCCACGCCGCAGCACCATCTCCCGCTGCTTCTCCGCGCGCACGTCCGCCGACGTCGCCAGCTTGCCGTAGCCGTCGAACTCCAGGTCCACCATGGCACTGTCCACGGCGACGTCGAGGAAGTACTCGTGCGCATCGTCGCCGATCCAGCGCCGCTGCGTCACCGGTTCGGCCACCCCGGCAACACCGACCGCCCAGCGCAGCACGCTCTCGCCCGGCGACTCCGCGAAGGGATCCGCCAACGCCACCGCCACCCTGGCACGACGCTTGCCGTGACGGCGCCCCTGGCTCTCCACCATGCGCATCAACCGCTCGCGCGCCGCGTCGATCTCCATCTCCCCGTAGCAGCGTCGGTTGAAGCGGTCGGGACGGCACACCGCCCGCAGCGCGGCGTCCACCACCGGCAACGACTCGCGCACCGGCAGGTCGAAGGCGCAGTCCATGGCGGTGCGCAGCGGCGTCGTCACCCGCAACCCGCCCACGTTGACGACCTCCTCCGGCGCCGGCGCGGTCGTCGAACGCAGCAGCGTCGCCGACCGACCATGACGTCGGCCCTCCGGCGGCCCGTACCTGACCGTTGGGAAAACGATGGTGCTGCGCGATCGGTTCCCGGGCACCGCCAGGCGGATGCAGGGCTCGGACTCTAAGACAGGCAGCCCCAGCACCACCGCCGCCGCCTCGTGGGTCAGGGCGATTGCCGACGGCGAGGCTCGCAGCGCCGCCTCGCAGCGCGCCAGGGTGACGAGTTCCTTCAGGCGCCAGGTCGGCGTATCCCGGTCGGGAATGAACATGTAGCTGCCATGCGCCACCCGTATGAGATCGCGCCGACCGGCCAGGTCTCCGTTGGAGCGGTCGGCGGTGAACAACATGCGGGGACGTTCCGGCGGGGTCGGGTAGCGCTGCATGTCAGCAGAATCGCCGCGGCCCGACGGCGGCGCCACCGCGCCCCGCGATCTCTGTGGATTGGGGTGTCGCGAACGCAGCCTGTGGACCCCGGTGAGATGTCATGACGGCGCTGACCAGGGGGTGGCCCGGTCGAGCGCCACACACACGGCACCAATAGTCGGCCCAGTTGCGGACAAGGGCACTCGCAAGCCCGTCTATTACGCCGGTTCGGGGTTAACAACGCCAGTTAACCGTCTGCTGTATACCTCCGAGGCCTTCAGCAGAACGTTAAGTAGCGTTGTTAACGGGGAAGGGGCGTTGCAGACGTCGTTAACGGGGAAGAGGCGTTGCAGACGAAGAGAGCGCACCCTCCGGCTAGTTGACCAGGGCGATTGCCGACGGCGACACCCGCAGTGTCGGCTCGCCGCGCGCCCGCCAGCTACTTCCCGCCGCGCGCCGCCCACCAGGAGTGCAGCGCCTCGCGCGCCAGGTCCTCGCCCAGCGGGCCCTTCTCCATGCGCAGGTCCATGAGGAAGCGGTAGGCCTCGCCGACCACCGGCCCGGGCCCGACGCCGAGCTCGGCCATGATCTGCTTGCCGTCCAGGTCCGGGCGGATGGCGGCCAGCTCCTCCTCCTCGCGCAGCTGCGCGATGCGGTCCTCCAAGTCGTCGTAGGCCGCGTCCAGCATGTGCGCCTTGCGCTTGTTGCGGGTGGTCACGTCCGCGCGGGTCAGCCGGTGTAGACGCTCCAGCAGGGGCCCGGCGTCGGCCACATAGCGGCGCACGGCGGAGTCGGACCAGGCGGCGTCGGCGTAACCGTGGAAGCGCAGGTGCAGCTCCACCAGGCGGGAGACGTCCTTGATGGTCTGCTTGTCGAAGCGCAGGGCGCGCATGCGCTTGGCGGTCATGCGAGCGCCGACGTGGTCATGCCCGTGGAAGGTGACAGTGCCGTCGCGCAGGAAGCGCCGGGTGGCAGGCTTGCCGATGTCGTGGAAGATCGCCGCCAGCCGCAGCACGAGGTCCGGGCCGGGCACGGGCCCGTCCGGCCCGGTCTCCAGATCGATCGCCTGCTCCAGCACCGTCAGGGTGTGCTCGTAGACGTCCTTGTGGCGCTTGTGCTCGTCGACGGTCTCCTGCAGGGCAGACAGCTCGGGCAGCACCACGTCGGCCACCCCGGTGTGCACCATGAGTTCCAGCCCGCGCCGCGGCCAGGGCGCCAGCAGCAGCCGCTCGAGCTCGGCGCGCACCCGCTCGGCGGACACGATCTTCAGGCGTGGCGCCATATCGGTCATGGCGGCCAGCACGTCGGGCTCGACGTCGAAGCCGAGCTGGGCGGCGAAGCGGGCGGCCCGCATGATGCGCAGGGGGTCGTCGTCGAAGGACTGCTCGGCGGACACCGGGGTGCGCAGCACGCCCGCACACAGGTCGTCGAAGCCGCCGTGGGGATCCACGAGCTCCAGCTCGGGCAGACGCAGCGCCATGGCGTTGACGGTGAAGTCGCGGCGTGTGAGGTCGCCGGTGAGGCTGTCACCGTAGGCGACAGCCGGCTTGCGGGAGCCGGCCTCGTACTCCTCGGTGCGGTAGGTGGTGACCTCGACGACGTCGTCACCCTTGCGGGCCCCGATGGTGCCGAAGGCCTTGCCGACGTCCCAGCAGGCGTCGCCCCAGGCCTTCATGATCGCCTCGGTCGCCTCCGGGCGGGCGGAGGTGGCGCAGTCCAGGTCGTGCGGGACCACGCCGAGGAAGGCGTCGCGCACGGGGCCGCCGACCAGGGAGAGTTCATACCCGGCGTCGGCGAAGCGGCGACCCAACTCATGCAGGGAGTCCGGTAGGGCGCGCAGGGCCCGCCGGGCGGTGGGGGTCAGGCCGTCGGCGTCGGGGCGCTCGTCGGGGACGACGGCGCTGCGGGGGCCGCGTCCGGGGCGGGAGGCGGGGGTGTGGGCGGGGGCGGTCGGGCGGTCGGTCATCGGCCTAAGCCTGCCACGCGGAACCCAAGGGAGCCGATCGGGCGGTGAACCGCCTAGAGTGTCCCCATGTCCTCCCACCGCTCTCGTATGCCCCGCGCCGGTACCCGGCCGCGGCGCACGGCCGCACGCTCGCTGCCGGTGGTCGACGAGACAAGCGCCGGCGGACTGATCATCGACGTGCAGGACGGTCGGGCCGTGACCGCTGTGATTGCGCGGCGCAACCGGGGCGGCCGGTTGGAATGGTGCCTACCCAAGGGGCATCTGGAGGGCAACGAGACCGCCGAGCAGGCGGCCGTGCGGGAGATCGCGGAGGAGACCGGCATCACCGGCCGGGTGTTGCGGCACTTGGCCACCGTTGACTACTGGTTCGCCGGTGAGGATCACCGTGTGCACAAGGTCGTCCACCATTTCCTGCTGGAGGCGCTCGGCGGCAGCCTCACCACCGAGAACGATCCCGACCATGAGGCGGAGGACGTCGAGTGGGTGACCCTGGACGACGTCGCCCGCCGCCTGGCCTACCCCAATGAGCGTCGGATCGTCGCCGCCGCCAGGGAGATCCTGGTGGGTGACGGGTGAACTCCGCCATGCCGCGCCGCTCGGGGGTCGCCCGCGCCGCCCGGCGAGCGCTGACGGTGCTGGCCGCGGTGCTCGTGCTGGTGGGCGCGCTGCCCCTATCCCCGGCGCGCGCCAACGCAGGCACCGCCGGCCCGGCCGCCCGCGACGTCCTGCCCGGGGCGGTTGCCACCACCGTGCTCCCAGCCGACACCGACGACGAGTCCGCCGGACGGGTGACCCTGGCCGTCACCAGCCTGGCGCCGCAGGTGTTGGGCACCGGCGAGGACGTCACGCTGACGGGCACGATTACCAACGGCACCGACCAGACGCTTTCCGGCGCCACGCTGGTGGCGCAGATGCAGTCGCGCACCGAGATGACTACGGACGGCCTGGCCTCCTGGCTCGCCGACGAGCAGGACACGCCGCTGGCGACCATCGCCCTGGAGACCCTCACGGATGACGTGGCACCCGGCGCGGCGGTGGACTTCCGGCTCACCATCAGCGCCGACAACCTGCCGCTGCGCAACACCGAGCAGTGGGGCCCGCGCGGCATACAGGTGGCACTGACCCAGGGTTACACCACGCTCACGCAGGACCGCACCATCGTCCTGTGGAACCCGGGCGTACAGGTAAGCCCCACGCGGGTGACCGCCTTCGTCCCGGTCACGGCCTCGCCGGCCGAGCTGCTGGCACTGACCTCCCCCGCCCCGGGCTCGCTCCCCGACCACGCCGGCCCCCCGACGCCGACCGCGAGCGCTACCGCTTCCGCCACCGACTCCGGCGCCGACTATGCCGAGACACTCGCGGCGCTGCATGAGCGGGTGCTGGGCCTGCTGGAGCTCGCCGGCGACGGCGTGGTGCTCGCCGTGGACCCGGCCCTGCTCGCCGTCCTCGGCGTGGAATCGACCGCGCCCACCAGCGCCGCCGCCACCGGCTCACCCACCCCGTCGGCCGCCGGCGACGGCGGCCCATCCGAGACGGCCGACGCCACCGACCTCAAGCAGGCGCTCGCCGACGCGGTCGCTGCCGGCGACGTGGTCGCCCTGCCCTGGGGCGACGCCGACCTGACCGCCCTGGCACACCTGGGCGAGACGGATCTGCTCGCCTCGGCCCTGCAACGCAGCGCCGACAGTGCGGCGGCGCAGGCCGGTGCCGACACTTCCGTCGCCTGGGCGGCCGGCGCACTGGATGCGACCACGCTCGCGGCTCTGCCCGACTCGGTGACCACTGTCGTCGCCGCCCCCGGTGACGCGCCCGTGGCCGTGAACCTGACCTACACGCCGTCGGGCACCATGACCCTGGATGGGCGCACGGTGCTCATCCCGGATGCGGGAATGTCGGCGGCGATCGGCGGCAGCCTGCTCACCGACGAGGGGGACGCGCAGCTGTCCGACCTCGACGCCGTCCAGCTGCTGCGCGGCCAGACCGCCATCGTCACCCGGCAGGCGCCGGCCGTCAGCCGCGACATGGTGGTGGTTGTCCCCCGTGAGGCGGCCGCCGAGCTGGACCCGCAGGTGCTGGCCCAGCGCCTTACCGCCCTGACCAATTCCACCTGGACGCAGCCGCAGGGCCTGCACGCGCTGCTGGAATCGGCTGCCGACTCCGCTCAGTCCGGGGCGGAGGTGGCCCGCGTGCCGCTGCCGGATTCGGCCAGCGGACAGGGCGAGGTGACCGCGATGACCCTGTCGGCGGCACGGGCGGCGGAGGACCACCTGGATTCGGTCGCCTCGATCCTGGACGACCCCGAACGGGCCCTGGGCATGTCCACCGACGTGGTCGCCCTGGCCACGTCGGCGTCCTGGCGGGCCGACGAGTCCGCCTGCACGACCATGATCGCCCAGTCCCGTGCCCGCGGGGAGGCGGTCTCCGACGCCCTGGCGGCAGCGCCGTCGAGCACCATCAACCTGATCTCCTCCTCCGCGGACCTGCCGGTGCGCATCGTGTCCACCCTGGACCAAGACGTGAGCGTCGAGGTGCACCTGGAGTCCAGTTCCACCCGCCTGCAGACCGATGAGGACGTCACCGTCACCGTGCCGGCGGGCGGGCAGGTGACGGCGAGCGTACCGGTGACCGCCGTCGGCTCCGGCGACGTCGACCTGACCATCCAGCTGCGCGCGCAGGACGGCACGAATGTCGGCACGCCCTCCACGGTGCACCTGCGCGTGCGTGCCGACTGGGAGAATGTGGGCACGCGCGTACTCGGCGGGATCCTGGTGATCCTGTTGGTCGCCGGGATTATCCGTACCGTGCGCCGGGGGCGCCGCACCGCCACACCCAGGGAGCGTAGATGAAGCAGGACGGGGCCCAGTCCCAGACCGCCGGCCCGGCCACGAAGCAGCCCTCCCGGACGGGTAAGCCGGCGCCGTCCATCGCCCGCTCCAGCGCCGTGATGGCGGCGGGTACGCTCACCTCCCGCATCCTCGGCCTGGTGCGCAACGCCCTGCTGGTCACCGCCCTGGGTGCCACCGCCTCGGGTGCGGCCGACGCCTTCAACACCGCCAACACCGTGCCGACCCAGTTGTACAACCTGCTGATCGGCGGGATCCTCAACGCAATCCTGGTGCCGCAGATCGTGCGGGCGCTGCGCCAGCGCAACGGCGAGGAGCTGGTCAACCGGCTGCTGACGGCCGCCTCCATGGTGATCGCGGCCGTCTCCGCGCTGCTGACGGTCGCCGCACCACTGGTGATCATGCTGTACGCATCCGGCCTGGGGCGCTGGCAGCCGCTCGCCTTCGCCTTCGCCTTCTGGTGCATGCCGCAGATCTTCTTCTACGGTCTGTACGCCCTGTGGGGGCAGGTGCTCAACGCCCGCTCCAGCTTCGGGCCGTACATGTGGTCACCGGTGCTGAACAACGTCATCTCCATCGCCTCGATCCTGGCCTACCTGCATATCTACGGCGGCTACACCTCCGGGCAGGACCCGGGCATCTGGGACGCGGGCCGTATCGCCCTGATCGGGGCGACGACGACGCTGGGCATCGCCGCGCAGGCACTGATCCTGTACATCCCGCTGGTCCGCTCCGGCTTCCACCCCAAGCTCATCTTCGGCGTGCGCGGCATGGGCCTGGGCAACATGTCCAAGGTGGCGCTGTGGGCGCTGCTGGGCACGGCCATCGTCTCCTTGGGTGACCTGGCCGCCACCAACCTGGGTTCACGGGCGGTCACGGCCGCCGAGTCGTCCGCCTACGCGGACGTGATCGTCCCGTCGACGACCATGTACGCCAACGCCCAGCTGGTGTACATGCTGCCGCAGTCCCTGATCACCACCTCGATCATCACCGCCCTGTTCACCCGCATGAGTGAGAAGGCCGCCGCCGGGGACCGCGCAGGCGTGCGCGACGACCTGTCCCTGGGGCTGCGCTCGATCGCGGTGTTCACGGTGCTGTTCGCCGCGGGTATCGGCACCTTGGCCGCCCCGGCGCTGCAGGTGTTCGTCCCCTCCCTCTCAACGGAGCAGGCCCACGCCTCCGCCCCGATCCTGACGGTGCTGGCCGCCGGCATCGTGGGGCAGGGCGCGTGGTTCACCATGCAGCGGGTCATGCTCGCCTACGCGGACACCAAGCGGCTGCTGATCGCCGACACGGTGGTGGGCTTGATCCCGGTCCTGATCTGCCTGATGGCCTACCTGCTGGCCCCCGCCAACCACTGGATGGTGTGGGCGGCGGTGGGCTCGGCCACCTGCCAGATCGCCGGATTCCTGGTGCTGGTGCCACTGATCCGCCGCCACCTGCCGGACCTGGACGGGCCGCGAGTGGTGGGGACCTACGTGCGACTGATCGTGGCGGCACTGCCCGCGATCCTCGTCGGACTGGGGGTGCGCCGCCTGCTGGGCTCGGCCGACGGCTCCCTGACCGGAACCCGGCAGGTGGATGCCCTGGTGACCGTGCTGATAGTCGCCGCCGTCATGACCCTGGTGTACCTGGCCGTGGCCAAGCTGCTGCGGGTGCAGGA
This sequence comes from Actinomyces sp. Z5, assembly GCF_003287795.1. Classification (NCBI taxonomy): domain Bacteria; kingdom Bacillati; phylum Actinomycetota; class Actinomycetes; order Actinomycetales; family Actinomycetaceae; genus Actinomyces; species Actinomyces sp. Z5. The sequence goes on along the minus strand of NZ_QMIN01000100.1, from coordinate 14,054 downwards.
ACTGGACGTGTTCTTCGGCCCGCTCTCGCGGATCGTGGCGAAGATCGGCCGGATGCTGCCCGGGCCGGTGGGCCGGGCGGTGGTGCGCATGGGCCGCGCCCTGGCGCCACCGCCGCCACTGGCCGCGCACGCGCCGGTGGAACCGACCCCGGTCCTGCCGCCGTCGTTCCCGCCCGCACCCAGGCCGGCACCGGCGGCCTCACATATCGGTTTCGCCCCGGCCGCGGTGTGGCCCGCAGATCCGGCTAGACTCGCCTTTAACACGCAGGCACTACCAGTCGTGGGAGGCGACCTCATGGCGGACGCAACGCCGATCGGCTCCGGCCGGTATGAGCTGCTGTCCACCATGCCGGCCACGCTGCCGCGCATTGTGCGGCACCTGGGCCGGGACACGATCCTGGACCGCCCGGTCACGGTACTCATGCTCACCGATGCCACCCCGCACCGCCGGGAGGTGCTGGAAGTGGCCACCCGCGCCGTGCTGGTCGATGACACCCGGATTCAGCGCGTCTACGACGTCGAGGCGGCCACCCCGTCGTTCATTGTCACCGAGCCGATGACGGGCCGGACCTTCTCCGCGCTGGTCAACTCCGGGTTGCGGGCCGACCAGGTGCGCGCCATCGTGGGTGAGGCCGCCCAGGCCCTGGACGCCTGCTCGCGCCGCGGCCTGCACCACCTGAACCTATCGCCGGAGTCGGTGCGGGTGCGGCCCGACGGCACCGTGCAGGTTTCCGGCATCGGCGTGGAAGCGGCGGTGCTGGGGCTGGAGGCGGGCACGCAGGCCGACCCGCTCGCGGGCGACCGCGCCGACGCCCGCGCCCTGGTCGAATTGCTGTACTTCGGACTGACCCGGCGCTGGCCGGGCAAACGCGCCGGCCTGCCCGCCGCCCCCATGGCCGGCGGCGCTCCCGTACCCCCCTCCCAGATCGCGCGCACGCCCGACGACGTCGATGCCGCCCTGGACCGGCTGGTGGCCCGCACATGGCGCGACGCGGCCAGTGCACCCACCTCAGCCGCCGAGGTCGCGGGTGCCCTGGCCCCCTGGGACCCCGGCTCGCTTGCTGAGCTCGCCGCCCCGGCCGCACCCGGTCCGGCTCCCGAACCGCCAGCAGAAACGGAGTCGGCGGCGTCGGGGTCGGCCGGCGCACTGACCGGTATGGCCGGCGGGGTGCTGGCGCGGCTACGGCGTCGGTCCAGTGCCCGCCCGGCGGCTCCCATGGATGAACCCACGCCGGCCCCAACCGCAAGCGAGCAGGCCACCACCCCGCCGGAGCGTCGGCCGGCCGTGCGGGTAAACCCAGCGCCGGCACCGTCCTCCGAGACCGCGGCGCCACCGCGTCAGGAGGAGTACTTGGAGGCCCTGGACTTCGCCGCGCAGGAGCCGGAAGCGGAGTACAAGGAGGACGCGCAGGAGCGGGCGGTCAACCGGACCACCACCGCCGTGCTAGTCGCCGTCGTACTGGCGGTGCTGGTTGGCGTGGCCCTAGCCGTGAACAACCTGCTCGGACTGGCCGGCGTGAAGTTCCAGGACGACAACATCCCGGCCGCCAAGACCGTGCCCACCGCCTCGGAGTCCGCCGTACCCGAGCCGGCGCCGGAGCCGGAGGAGGAGCAGGCCGAGCCCAGTGCGCCAATCACACCCGCTTCCGCTCAGTCCCTCGACCCCTTCGGGAACAACAACGAGCACCCGGAGAACGCCTACCTGGTCATAGACGGCAACACCGACCAGGCCTGGTCCTCACGCTTCTACCTGGAATCGACTCCAGCCGGCAAGCCGGGCATCGGCATGGCGGTGACACTGGAGCAGGAGGCCGAGATCTCCGGCATTGACGTGCAGGGCACCGGCAGCGGCGGGAATGTGCAGGTGCGCGCCACCAGCGCCGATGACCCCACCGGGGGGACGCTGCTGGCCGAGGGTGCGTTCACCGAGGGCACGACCTCCTTCGAGTTCGATCCCACCACCACCGGGTCCGTGGTGCTCTGGGTGACCAACCTGCCCACCGCCGCGGACGGGCAGTTCAAACTCACCATCTCGGAGATCACCCTCAAGTAGCCGGCCCCGCCGGAACAAAGCGCCCCGCGCCCCGGTTCATCGGGCATCGGGCGGGCGCTTCCCGCAAACGCGGCGGCGCCCGGCACATACGAGAAAGACGCAGAATCAGGAGAGTCATGGTCCACGACGTCGTCATTGTCGGCTCCGGCCCCGGCGGTTACACCGCGGCGATCTATGCCGCCCGCGCCCAGCTGCACCCGATCGTCCTCGCCGGCTCCGTCACCGCCGGCGGCGCTCTGATGGACACCACCGAGGTGGAGAACTACCCCGGGTTCCGTGACGGCGTCATGGGCCCGGACCTCATGACGCAGATGCAGGAGCAGGCCGAGCGCTTTGGCGCCGACATCCGCTACGAGGACGTGATCGCTCTCGACCTGACCGGCGACATCAAGCGCATCACCACCGACGACGCCGTATACGAGGCGCGCACCGTGATCCTGTCCACCGGGTCGGAGTACCGCAAGCTGGGTCTGGCCGACGAGGAGCGCCTGTCCGGGCACGGGGTGTCCTACTGCGCCACCTGCGACGGCTTCTTCTTCAAGGACCGGCCGATCGTGGTGGTCGGCGGCGGCGACTCCGCCATGGAGGAGGCGCTGTTCCTGACCCGCTTCGGCTCCTCGGTGACCGTGGTGCACCGGCGCGACCAGCTGCGCGCGAGTGCGGTCATGGCTCAGCGCGCCCGCGAGAACGAGAAGATCGACTTCGCCTGGAACTCCCGGGTGGTCGGCCTGAACGGTGCCGACGGCCTGGAGTCGGTGACCCTGGAGGACACCGTCACCGGCGAGCGCCGCGACCTCCCGGCCGCGGGCCTGTTCGTGGCCATCGGGCAGATCCCGCGCTCGGAGTTGGTCAAGGGCGTGCTGGAGCTGGATGACGCCGGCTACATCAAGGTCGACTCTCCCTCACAGCGCACCAACATCCCCGGCGTGTTCGCCTGCGGCGACGTCGCCGACCCGGAGTACCAGCAGGCGGTAACCGCCGCCGGTTCTGGGTGCCGGGCGGCCCTGGACGCGGAGGCCTACCTGGCCGACCTGGATTCCTGAGCCGGCGACGCATCCACGCAACTTCATCCATACAAACTCATACTTATTCAGACTCATTGTTAACTAGGAGTTACCCATGTCTGACACCCACGCCGTCACCGACGCCACCTTCGAGGCAGAGGTCATGCAGTCCGATGTCCCGGTCGTAATCGACTTCTGGGCCGAGTGGTGCGGTCCCTGCCGGCAGATGGCCCCGGTGGTGGATGAGGTCGCGGCCGAGCTGGGCGAGCGGGCCAAGTTCGTCAAGCTGGACGTGGACGCCAACCCGGCCACCACCCGCTCCTTCGGCGTGCGCTCCATCCCGACCTTCGCCGTCGTCTCGGGCGGCGAGGTGGTCCACCAGTTCGCCGGCTCCCGCCCGAAGGCCTCCTTCAAGGCGCAGTTGGAGAAGGTCATCGCCTGACCGGGGGACTTGGCGCGCCGTGCCCGGTTAGCGGGCTGTGGGGCGCCGCCCCGCAAGAATGTCGCAGATCGGCACAAACG
>NZ_QMIN01000100.1:0-10177 GCF_003287795.1 Actinomyces sp. Z5 | reverse complement strand
GGCGGGCCCTTTGGGCCCGCCGACGCGTTTGTGCCGATCCCGGACATTCCTCAGCACCGGGTGGACATCCACGCTCGCCGACACGAGTCTCCGACGCACGAGGCTTGAACTCAGCTGATGGGGACGTCCTCCAGCAAAATCAGCTCGTCGGCGTCATGCCCGCACAAGCCTCCCGCAACTCAGGCTAATGAAACAGTACCAACAACCCTCAGCCCGCAACGACCGCGCCGGGCTCTTCAGTTCGGAGGAGATCGCCTCTCTCGTCTCGGCGAGGCAGCTCAGCTCCGTGCGGCTCCAATTGAGCAGCGCAGGTTCATGGACGGCACCTACTTTTGCAGACGACGCTTCCCCTGCCGAGACCACTGTATCCACGGCCACCAATGACCCAGGTCAAGTCAGAGACATCCTCCCCGACATTGGTTCCAGCCCCATACCGGAGGACGCGAACGCCAGGTGGTTGTATCGCGTCACTTGTTGGTGCGGGGCCGCGGCGGGGGCTCGGTTGGGAACTCGGCCTCCTGCGCGAGATAGCGTCGTTCGGCCTCGGCCGCACGATTAGCAGCAGGCGAGTTTACGGTGGCGCTGAGGACTCGCCCGACGGTACCGAGTCGCAGCGATGCCCCGCTCGGCAGGGTCCAGGTAGTGGACTCCTGGGGGCCGTTACGCCCCTGGAAGTGCTTAGTAGTGCCGGTACCGTACAAGCCGGTCAGCACTTCGACGTACTGGGCGTACACCTGGCGCACCAGCACAGCCGCCTCCGGCGGCGCACTGGCCTTAGGAACACGCGAAGCCAACCCCATGCGGAACGAGTCCATCTGACCTTCGCCAATGATGAAAGACGCATCTTTCCCGCCCAGGTCATGACCGGTAGTAAACATGGTCTCCCTAGTCGGGGAAGACTGCCAGCCAAGACGGTCACGCAGCTCCAAACCCTCCTGTACGCTCATGGGCCACTTATGCTCCAACCACAGCCGAATCACCGGCACACCCACCTCAGGCGGAACCACCCGAAACACCCCACCACCAGGTAGAGACAGCTCAAGCCCCGAAGCCGCCCCTGCCGGAGCGCCGGTCCCCGGGGGTGCACCGGTACCGTCCTGCCCGCCGCTAGTACTGCTCATGCCCGCTTCCTCCCCGAGTCGCTCGCCACGTCGACTCACGCCTCTGGCGCTTGGGCGTTGGCATGTGGCTCATCATCCTCGAAGCGCGGCGGCCGATATCCCTTCTCGCCGGGCATTAGTCTTGGTGGCAGACCGTTCTCCTGACGGAGTTCGCGCGCATCACTCTTGTTGTATTCTAGCATGGCCATGTAGAAGTCGTGGAAGTTATCGTACCGGTCAATCACCTGACCGTCGGCGTACCAGACGACTTTACCCTCGCTGGTGGTGCCGGGCTTACCCATGAGAAAAACAGTGTCTTCGAGTTCAGATGCGGCGACCGGGAAGTGCTCTTCGGCTATCACACCGTCCATGGCCATCGCCGCCACACACTCCGGAAGATTCAAAGGTATACGGGCACTGTCGTACAAGGGGCCTCCGACAAGGTCCTGGGTGGAGAATATTGTAACGTTCTGGGTGAAGTTGGGCCAGCCGTTGGCCGCAAGCAGGAAGCTGCGGTAGGACTCGGGCAGTCTGAACCCGAGCTGCTTCTCGGCCTGGATGACCTGCTCCTCACTTGCCCGCACCTTCGGCAGGGAATACTCCCACAGGTGCTTCAGGTCGGCCTCCATACGCTCCTGGTTAATAAGCCACCCCAAACCAATGTATTCAGGCCATCCGACTTGCGCCTTGTCGGAATCGTTTGATTCGACCATGAGTCATTCTCCCTCATCGAATCTGAATTCAGTGGGTTTATACCCAATAGGATACCATCTTGCCTGACCGGCAAGACTGCCGTTGACGCGTTTGGACAATGTTTGCCACTCGTGAGGGTTCGGGTCAGCAGTCCACGTGGTGTCCGGAACATGCCCACGACCTTACCTGTACACAGTTAGGGATGGAGCGCTCGCTCCGCCCTGGCAGCCTAACCTCGTAGCGGCTCAGGCTACCTTCAGTTGACACGCGTCCCGTTTCGTACAATCCGGCGGCTTCAAACAACAGCTACTACACCCTTACATCGGAAGAGCCAGAAATAGTCGTTATTTGGGGCGTCGACGCGGGTGGCGCGGATTCGTGCCTGGGTTGTATGTGCGTTTGTGTGTCACTTGAAGTAGTCGGGATACTCTGCGTATGGGTCATGTTCCTTGTGGTCTACCCAATTGGAGAGAATCTCTTCGGCGGTGATTCCGGGAAAAAGAACAACGTGTCCGGCGAAAGAATCATCGATATACCATAGGACTAACTCTGGGTTTGGGTGCAGCGATCGTATCCACGCGGCAATATCTGCGGCCACGCTGTCCTCTGCGTCCGTAGACAATGTCTGATTGTCAGGATAGTGAATCACGTTAAACGGAACGCCGCCAGCTGGACGTACGTTCACTGAGGCATCCGACGTCCTGTCTTCAGAATCGAACCGAAATACGCGACAGTTGGGCCATTTTTCTTGGGCGTGACGCAGGAAGTCTTCTGCGTCGAACATATACTGGGTCGAGGTGACGGTTGTCACCAAGTGGTTTCCCCCCATTTGACGCTCCTGGTGGGATGTGTTGTTGAACTCTGCGTGTTTTGACTCAGCATATCATGGGATGAATTGAACTTCAAACGGAACGCCGTCTCCAAGGATCGCTTGAATACGCTGAGTCAAGTATTCCTGAGCCTTTCGCGTATTGGTTACAACTACAAGTCTATCGACGGGATTGCATTGGGATTGAATTACCTCGCCGTACCGCCTGATCTCGTCATCGAACTGTCTCATGAGTTTTTCCTGGATGAAGGGTGGGCGACCCCCTTCGTACATGGAATTTGAGCCTCCCGCTGTGTGCTTGGCATCGTATGCGGTGTATGCGGTTCCATCGGGTTTCACGGCGTCCGCTACTACTGTGTCCCCGTTGTCGGCTACAAGTACGCGTTCAACATCGGTACCCAGAACGCGATGCTGGTATGTGACAGCGTCTGTGTTAGGTGGTCGTTGTAGGGTGTCGCAATCATCGAACCATTTGTCGCGTGTCTCTTGGTCGGACCAGTCTGGAGCATCATCGGAGCCGTCCACGCCTTTGTTCGCGTCGTGGTCGACATCGCCCTCGTGTTGGCTGTCGTGATCGGCGGTGTTGTCCTTTGCGTGGTCGTTGCTGGTGTCCCCGTCGTTGCTCTTGTGGGTAGTGTCGGTGTCGCTGCTGGGCGCGTCCTTGTGACCGCCGCTGGCCGGGTCGGGTGCGTCGTCGGCCTTGCCGTGTGGGGCTGTACTGTCAGCTGCCGCGGTACTCGAATGAGAGCTGTTGCCTTCTGGGTCCATGTGAGCAGACACGGACTCGGGCTCGGCCTCATGGCCACTGGGGCGCTCGGAGGAGCCCGGCGAGTCGGTGTCCCGGGGTCGCTCGTCGGGAGCCTGTTTGCCGTGCTCATCGGGTTGATGCTGCTCCGAGTTGTGGTCGGCAGGCCGGTTGCTGCCCGGGTCGCCGTCAGCACCGGACCGGCCGCGGGGCTTGGCATCAGCGTCAGAGCCGTTGCGACTGGCGGGCTCAGGCTCGCCAGCGTCGGCCCGGCTGCCCCCGGCACCAGAGCCGCCGCCACCGGCTCGGCCGGTGGTCGCGTCGGGGGTGCTGGTGTGAGCGCCCTCCGAGCCACTGCTGCCCGCACGCTGGGTGTCAGCGCCTGAACCGACATCGGCGTGCGCGGCGCCGTGGGCCGATGAAGAGGTACTGGTGTCGCCATGTATCGGGTTAATGCCGTGGTAGCTGTTGTTCCCGGCAGAGGATGCAGCATCGCTGTAAGTACTTGGAGTCCCGGCCCCGCCAGCACTGCCGGGGGAGCCCGACGAGGACCCACCACGAGCACCAGCACCATCGGGCGAGGACGGAGCCGACGCCTGACCCGGACCGCCCGACGAACTCGCGGCGCCGTGGGCCGGGGGAGCTTCGGCGCTCATGTCCCCACGAGTGGGGTGAATGCCATGGAACAGAGCATCGGAGCCACCACCAGCGGACGAGCCGCCGCTGGCAGTACCGCCCGCCGCGCCAACACCACCGACGGTACCGCCGGAACCGGAGCCCGCGTGGGCGCCGCCACCCGCTGTGGTCGATCCGGTACCGCTGGAAGCCGATGACCGGCCACCAGCGGCGTCCGCACCACCGGGACCGCCCACAGACCCGGCGGTGTCGCCAGCAGGCGCAGGCGTGCTGGTGGTGCCGGGGCCGTCGAGGTTGTTGGCGCTGCGTGCCGCCCGTGTACTGGGAGCAGCGTGCGCGTGGGGCCTGGAAGAGCCGACCAAGTGCTTCCTGGCAGTGCGGCCGATTCCCCGGCCCGTGGCCTCAGCCAGGTTGGAGGGGGCCAGCTTCTTCAGTTTCTTGAGCTTGCTCACCATGCGGGTAAGACCCGGCGGCACCCGGCTCAGCAAGTGCGACAGGGCTGAGATGGAGGTGACCAGGTCCTTGATCTTCCCGGACAGCCTGGTCACCCGTGTAGCAATCCACGAGTAGGTCTGATAGGCAACCAGCGGTGTCAGCAGCCCCAGCGAGAAGACCTCCTCCGCCGCCGCCTGAATCAGCATGCCGAAGGCCTCGGTGATCGTGTCACGCACCATGTCATGGACGAACTGCACGATCGCGGCGGCGATCTGAAGACCCTTGGCGATCCCCGACGCCGCCCCAGAGGCACCGTCCAGGCCATCGGACAGCTCCTTGGCCCGCGACCGCCACGCAGCGGCCGCCAACCCGGCCTGACCCGCCATGTCCGCGGTCACATAGTTGCGCACATCCTGCGCATGAGTCGCAAGCGCCTCGGAGATGTTCGTCCAGGTCTGCGCCCCCGCCATCACCGCATCGGCATCACCGGTCAGCTGCTCCAGCATTTCGTCCAACGGATGAATATGCTCGATCAACCACCCCAGACCTGCACTGACCGCAGCCGCAATCGGGTTGAATACCGTGAACACCACATCCCCGGCCAAGGCCACACCCGCCAGGGAGCCGTACACCCACGACCCATTACCGATCGCCTCACTCAGATCCGACAGATCCTCACCAATACCCGTACCCGCCCAAAACGACGTCGAATCCTGCCGCTCAGCCACCAGCGGATTAGCGGTAGTCACCAGGAACCTCCAGGGAAACAAATCATAGTAATCATGTAACCAAACCGTTGCGGACAGGCCTACAACCCGTCAGTCCCGCGGCAGACACCCACCCGCCGAACACACACCACAACCAGCCGCACCCAGCCCTCAGTAAGACGGGTAGGTGTTGTTGGCGTCGGTAGCCGCCTGGGAGTCGGTCTCCTCGAAGTCGGTGGCTGTGTCCTTCAAGTCCTGCACGTCCTGCTCGAGCAGATCCCCGATATCAGACAGGCTCGAATCGAACTGAGTCTTCGCGCTCTCATACGACGACGCGAACAACGGCGTACACAACATCCCGAACGGCTCACCCGCCAACGCCGCATCAGATGCAGACTCCACCGTGTCCAGTCCGTCGCCTACCGAGGCGATATGCCCGGCGTGGGTGCGCCACACCTCCGGGGAGATCTCCAGGTCAGCCATCACCAACCACCCCACAGGCCACGCCCGTCATCGCTCTGCCGGAAGCTTCCTAACGAACCTGTCGGGTCGATCAGGCCCGCACCCCGCGGGGCGGTCCCAGGCCGCCGGCCCGACTGCGCCGCAGCGTCATCGATCTCGTCGTCCACCGAAGCTCCTCATCATGCGTGTTACCGAAATGGAACATACCAAACCCGCAACGCCACTTACCAGGCATACGGATGGGATCTTCACCATGTCCTCCCCCCTTCGGGATATGCCGCATTGCCTAGCGACCCAAAGGCACTCGTCGCATAGGATGGGGCCGCTTCAGCACGGCGCACGGGAGGGCGGCACATGCACCGCACGCAGGACACGAGTTTCATCTCCACCCGGGGCGGCATGGCGCCCACCGGATTCCTTGACGTGCTCCTGTCCGGATTGGCTCCCGACGGCGGCCTCGCTGTCCCCGCAGAGGTCCCGCGGGTATCCGCCGCCACTCTGGAGTCCTGGCGGGCACTGACCTACTCGGAGCTCGCCGCCGAGGTCATCGGCCTGTACGCCACCGACATCCCGGCCGCCGATCTGCGGGCGCTGACCGCGGCCGCCTACGGTCCGGAGCATTTTCCGGAACCGGTGGTGCCGCTGCGCCCGCTCGACGCCGTCGCCCCCGGGCTCGCCCTGGTGGGACTGTCCGAGGGGCCGACCATGGCGTTCAAAGACCTGGCCATGCAGTTCCTCGGGCAGGCGATCCCGTACCGGCTGGCCCGCGAGGGACGCGTGCTCAACATCCTCGGTGCCACCAGTGGGGACACCGGCTCGGCCGCCGAGCACGCCTTCCGTGGCCGCGACGGCGTCAGCGTCTTCATGCTTTCACCGCAGGGCCGCATGAGCGATGTGCAGCGCGCGCAGATGTACTCGCTCGCCGACGCGAACATTCACAACATCGCCGTCGAAGGTGTCTTCGACGACTGCCAGAACCTGGTCAAGGCGATCAACGGCGACGCCGCCTTCAAGGCCGAGTACACCATCGGCGCGGTCAACTCCATCAACTTCGGGCGCATCGCCGCCCAGGTCGTCTACTACGTGTGGGCCTGGCTGCGCGCCTCCGACGGCGTCGCGGAGGGCCTCGCCGGGGCGGCAGCGGGCGCCGGGGTTGGCGAGCCGACCACCGAGCGCACCTTCCGCGTGGACGTCGCGGTGCCCAGCGGCAACTTCGGCAATATCTACGCCGGTCATCTCGCCCGCACCATGGGGGTGCCGATCCGCCGGTTGATCCTGGCCACGAATGAGAACAACGTGCTGGATGAGTTCTTCTCCACCGGCGTCTATCGGCCCCGCTCGAGTGCACAGACCCTGGCCACCTCCAGTCCGTCCATGGACATCTCCAAGGCCTCCAACCTCGAGCGCTTCATCTGGACTCTGCTCGGTGCCGAGGAGTTCCACTCCCGCTGGCCCGAGCTGGAGCGTACCGGGGTGCTGGACCTCTCCGATCAGCTGGCACGGATGCGCGATGAGTTCGGCTTCGTCTCCGGCACCTCGACTCATGCCGACCGGCTCGCCGCGATCCGGCGCGTACACGAGGCCACCGCTGCACCCATCGACCCGCACACCGCCGACGGCGTGACCGTGGCCCTGCGGTTGATGGAACCGGAAGTTCCGACCCTCGTGCTGGAGACCGCCCGGCCGGAGAAGTTCCCGGAGACCGTTGCCGAGGCGCTCGGCGCCCCGCAGCCCGTGCCCGAGGCGATTCAGTGTCTTCTCGACGCCGAGCAGCACGTGGTGAGCATCCCCTGCGACGAGTCGCGGCTGCGGGCGCTCATTGCCGCCGACGCGCTGCGATCCTGAATGCCGAGAACCGCCGCCACAACCGGGTGAGCATGTTTCACGTGAAACATCCGGGCCGGGCCCGAAGTGTTTCACGTGAAACACTCGTGTCGACGGTCCATGTTTCACGTGAAACATCGCTGCACATACTCCATGTGCGGCATGCACCGACCGTAGCGAGTTCAGGTGGCCCTCGTAATCGAGGCACGGCGGGCCACGCCAGCGAAGAACTCGCTCACTGTCATCGCCCGAGCGCTCCCGTCTGGTGATGTTTCACGTGAAACATCACCGTCAAGCCCAAGCGTGGCAGACTGTTCTCTGACGAAGCACCACCCGCCGGGAGGGATTACCACGTGAACGAGACGAACCCACAACGAGGCAACCGGCTGGACCCCTGGCTCGACTCCTACGCCACGCGAGCGTACGGCCTGCGCGAGTCCGAGACTCGCTCCCTGTTCGCCGTCGCCTCCCGGCCCGAAGTAGTCTCCCTCGCCGGCGGCATGCCCAACCTGAAGGACCTACCACTCGACGAGTTGGCCGAGGCGACGGCCCGCATGATCCGCAAGGACGGCGGTCGCGCGCTCCAGTACGGCAACGGACAGGGACTGCCGCGACTGCGCGAGCAGATCCCCGAAGTCATGGCGCTGGAGGGGATCGACGCCGACCCCGAGGACGTCGTCATCACCACCGGCTCCCAGCAGGCGGTGGACATCGTCACCGAGCTGTTCATCGATCCCGGCGACGTGATCCTCACCGAGGCGCCCACCTACGTGGGCTCGTTGTCCATCTTCTCCACCTACCAGGCCGACGTCCAACAGGCGCCCATCGACGCCGACGGCGTCATTCCCGAAGCGCTCGAGCAAACCATAACCGACCTTGAGCGGCAGGGCCGGCACGTCAAGTTCTTCTACTGCCTACCCAACTTCCACAACCCGGCCGGCGTCAGCCTCTCGGAGGAGCGGCGCCCACAGGTCATCGAGATCTGCCGCCGCCACCACATTCTCATCATCGAGGACAACCCCTACGGACTGCTCGACTTCGAGGGCCGCACGCACACCGCGCTGAAGACCCTGGCGCCCGACGACGTCGTCTACCTCGGATCCTTCTCAAAGATCTTCGCGCCCGGATACCGCGTCGGGTGGGCCGTGGCGCCGCCGGCGGTGCGGGAGAAGATGAAGCTGGCCTCCGAGGCCGCCATCCTGTGTCCGAGCTCGGTGGGCCAGTTCTCGATCTCAAACTACCTGGACAACTTCGACTGGCGCGGTCAGATCCAAGACTTCCGCACCATGTACCGCAGGCGCCGCGACGCCATGGTGGACGCTCTTTCCGAGTTCATGCCCATGTGCACGTGGAACGTGCCCGAAGGCGGCTTCTATGTCTGGGTCGGACTGCCCGAGGGCCTCGACGCCAAGGAGATGCTGCCGCGGGCCGTCACCAACCTCGTCGCCTACGTCTCCGGCACCGCCTTCTACGCGGGCGGCCGCGCCGGCCGCGACCACATGCGTCTGTCCTTCTGCTATCCGGAACCAGTCGACATCCGCGAGGGAGTGCGGCGTCTCTCCGAGGTCGTCACCCACGACCTGGAACTGGTCAACCTGTTCGGACCCGCCTGCCAGCGGCCTTCGGGCGGCGTCTCCGCACCCTCGCCGGACCAGGTCTGAGACCCCATCATCACCCGCACCGACGCATGCACACCGAATCGACCTTGAACAACGAGGAGCCGTCCATGTCCGACACCGCCGAATCCAACCCCGACGCGCCGCTGCGCATAGCCGTACTTGCGGGCGGTCTCAGCCACGAACGCGACGTGTCACTGCGCTCCGGACACCGCGTCGCCAGCGTCCTGAAGCACCTGGGCCACAACGTGTTGGTCATGGACGTGGACGCGCGCACCATCGCCTCCCTGAAGGCGTTCAGCCCCGACGTGGTGTGGCCGCTGGTGCATGGGGGTCACGGCGAGGATGGCGGGTTGCAGAACGTGCTGATCGCCCTCGACCTGCCCTATGTGGGCACGCACTCCGACGGCTGCCAGCGCGCATCCTTCAAGCCGACGGCCAAGGCATCCGTGCGCGCCGCCGGCGTCCTCACGCCGGACTCGGTGACGCTGCCCAAGGCGTACTTCAGCCAGCTCGGCGCGCAGGAGGTGCTCGGCGTCGTCGCCGGTCACCTCGGCCTGCCCGTGGTGGTCAAGCCCAACCAGGGCGGCTCCGGACTCGGCGTCTCCTACGCGGAGAACGCCGACGAGCTGCGCACCGCGATGGTCTCCTGCTTCGCCTACGACGAGCGGGCGCTGATCGAGAGGTACGTGGAAGGCACCGAGCTCGCGGTGTCGGTCGTGGACACGGGCGATGGCCCGCACGCACTGCCCGCGGTCGAGGTGGTCTCCCAGGGCCGCTACGACTTCGACGCCCGCTACAACCCCGGCCGCTCGGAGTACTTCGTCCCGGCCCGCGTCGACGATTCGGTGCAGGCGCGCGCCCAGGAGATGGCCGTAACCGTGCACCGCGCGCTCGGACTCGGCAACCTCTCGCGCACCGATCTGATCGTCGACGCCGAGGGCCAGCCCTGGTTCATCGACGCCAACGTCATCCCCGGCATGACCGAGGTCTCCCTGTTCCCGATGGCCGCGCAGGCCGCCGGCGACCTGCCGAAGCTGTATGACGACATCGTGCGCCATCCAGCGGTGCGCCCCTGAACGACCGGCGTCCTCGAGCCGAGAGGGCCGCGATGTTTCACGTGAAACATC
>NZ_QMIN01000099.1:0-3952 GCF_003287795.1 Actinomyces sp. Z5 | reverse complement strand
GAATCTCACTACTTCTGACACTCCCAGATGTCATGAGATCCAACAGTCCCAGAAGTCATGAGACAACACAGGCACCCAGGGGTACGAACTGTCACCGGAGGGTACGAAGCGTCCACCGGAAGGTACGTACCGTCGGGTCGGGGTACGAAGCGTCAGCCCCATCCGCCCCATAACCGTTGGCGCGGCCGTCCCGCCGCGGGGCTCTAGGTCGTGTTGTGTAAGTCGTTTGTGGTGGTGGGGCGGTGCTGGCGATGTGGGTGGTGGTCTGGTGGCGGATGGTGAGTTGGTCGTGTCTGGTGGCTACGGGGCCCGAGTTTGAGTGGGCTGCGTGCGCCCTTCGGGAGCTCGCTCGCGCCTTCGTGAGCTCGCTCGCGCTGTTGGGAGCGTCGTCCCGGAGCCGGGTTGTCGACGCGGGTGCCTGTGGGCGGGCCGGTTGTGTGCTTAGCGAGGATCGTTGTGCGCAGTCAGGCGCGTACGGCGTTCCCGCGGTGTCGGGGGCCTGGTTGCCGACAGTCGAAGGGGGCGAGTGGGTCTTGTACCGCCCCGGTTGGACCGCCCACGCCCCGTTGGACCGCCCACGCCCCGTTGGACCGCCCACGCCCCGTTGGACCGCTGTAACCGGCGGCTACGGCGGTCCAACCGGGGAACAGGGGTCCATCCGGGGAACAGGGGTCCAACGGGGGAACAGGGGTCCAACCGGGGAACAGGGGTCCAACTGACAGGCTCAACATCCACACACCGCCACCCAAGTACTTACACAACAGGACCTAGAGCGCGAGTTGCTCTCAGACACACGAGTTCAGCTCGGGTGCAGGAGATCTTGGCGGTTTGCGCGGGTAGAAACCGTGCAACCCGCCAAATCACGTGTCGATGCTGCCGACGCGTGTTCACGATGTCCCCGAGCTCGTCGACGGCGCCAGTCGTCGGCAGCAGGAATAGCCCATTACGTTTGCCCACCCGACCCACAGGCGCACAGCCGACCACCACCTGGACGGCGGATGACCAGCCACCATAACGACCGATCTCGACCGTCATGTCAACCGATCTCGGCGAGGGGGCCTGGGGCGGTCTCGCAACGTTGAGGCGGACACGGAGGGGGAATAGGTGCGAGGCCGCCCCGCCGGGTAACCTCTAACCGGTTCCACCGCCCACCCAGGAGCAGCCATGTCCGCCGTCGAGCCCAACGCCGTGACCGAACCCGCCCGCCCCGCCGACCACCCCGACACCGTCGCCCACGCCGCGGCCACCCCCGACCAGGCGATGCCCTACCGCGAACTCGGTCTCAAGGACGAGGAATACGACTCCATCAAGACCATCCTCGGCCGTCGCCCCACCGCCGCGGAGCTGGCCATGTACTCGGTGATGTGGTCCGAACACTGCTCCTACAAGTCCTCCAAGCTCCACCTGCGCCAGTTCGGGGAGAAGACCACGCCCGAGATGCGTGAGCACCTGTTGGTGGGTATGGGGGAGAACGCCGGCGTCGTCGACATCGGCGACGGCTGGGCCGTCACCTACAAGGTCGAGTCCCACAACCACCCCAGCTTCGTCGAGCCCTACCAGGGGGCCGCCACCGGCGTCGGCGGGATCGTGCGCGACATCATCTCCATGGGTGCCCGGCCCGTGGCCGTCATGGACCAGCTGCGCTTCGGCGCCGTCGACCACCCGGACACCGCCCGCGTGGTGCACGGCGTCGTCGCCGGGGTGGGCGGCTACGGCAACTGCCTGGGCCTGCCCAACATCGGCGGCGAAACCGAGTTCGACCCCTCCTATCAGGAGAACCCGCTCGTCAACGCCCTGTGCGTGGGCGTGCTGCGGCACGAGGACATCCACCTGGCCAACGCCTCCGGCGCGGGCAACCAGGTGGTCCTGTTCGGCGCCCGCACCGGCGGTGACGGCATCGGCGGTGCCTCCATCCTCGCCTCGGAGTCCTTCGAGGACGGCATGCCCGCCAAGCGGCCGAGCGTGCAGGTGGGCGACCCCTTCATGGAGAAGGTCCTGATCGAGTGCTGCCTGGACCTGTTCGCCTCCGACCTGGTGCTCGGCATTCAGGACCTCGGCGCCGCCGGCATCTCCTGCGCCACCAGCGAGCTGGCCTCCAACGGCGACGGCGGCATGCACGTGGACCTGGAGAACGTGCTGCTGCGCGACCCCACCCTCACGGCCGGGGAGATCCTCATGAGCGAGTCCCAGGAGCGGATGATGGCCGTCGTCGCCCCGGACAAGCTCGACGACTTCATGGCGGTGATCGACAAGTGGGATGTCGAGGCCTCCGTGATCGGCGAGGTCAATGGCTCCGGTCGGCTCACCATCGACCACTTCGGGGAGCGGATCGTGGACGTCGACCCGCGCACGGTCGCCCACGAGGGGCCCACCTACGACCGCCCCTACGCCCGCCCGGCCTGGCAGGACGCCCTGAACGCCGACACCTCCGATGCCCTGGCCCGGCCCGAGACGGTCGCGGAGCTGGCGGAGCAGGTGCGCGCCGTCGTCACCAGCCCCAACCAGGCCTCCGCCGCCTGGGTCACCGACCAGTACGACCGCTTCGTGCGCGGCGCCACCGCCCTGGCCCAGCCCGACGACGCCGGCGTCATTCGTGTGGATGAGGCCACCGGCCGCGGGGTCGCCATCGCCACCGACGCCAATGGTCGCTTCACCAAGCTCGATCCGGCCACCGGCGCCGCCCAGGCGCTCGCTGAGTCGTACCGCAACGTGTGCACCGTGGGTGCCCGCCCGCTGGCCGTCACCGACTGCCTCAACTTCGGCTCCCCGGAGGACCCCGATGCGATGTGGCAGCTGGTCGAGGCGATCACCGGCCTGGCCGACGCCTGCCGCCAGCTGGGTGTTCCCGTCACAGGCGGGAACGTCTCCCTGTACAACTCCCACGGCAAGGTCAAGGGCCTGCCCGATTCCTCCATCAACCCCACCCCGGTGGTGGGTGTGCTCGGCGTGATGGGCGACGTGCGCCGGGCCAACCCGTCGGGCTGGCAGGAGGAGGGCCTGGCCATCATTGCTCTGGGCGAGACCCGCGACGAGCTGGACGGCTCGGCCTGGACCCGCGTGGTGCACGACCACCTGGGCGGTCTGCCGCCGCAGGTGGATCTGGAGGCGGAGGCCGCCCTCGGGCGGGTGCTGGTGGCCTTGAGCGAGGTGGACCTGCCCGACGGCTCCCGGCTGGTGCGCGCCGCCCACGACCTGTCCACCGGCGGGCTGGCACAGAGCTTGGTCGACGCCTGCTTGCGCTTCGGTGTGGGGGCGGCCATCGACTTGGCCGCCCTGCCCGGCGACGTCGACGACTTCACCGCTCTGCTGTCCGAGTCCGGCGCCCGCGCCCTGTTGGCGGTGCCGGAGGGTGCCCTGCCCGCGGTGGCGGCGGCCGCCGAGGCCGAGGACGTGACCTGGGGGCGCCTGGGCACCACCGGCGGGGACATGCTCGCCGTCACCGGTACCGATCTGTTGGCCGACGGCGGCTCCGGCCGCCCGCTCGTGCTGGACCTGGATGAGCTGCGCGCGGGGGTGCAGGCGACTCTGCCAGCGCTGTTCGACTGAGGTCGCCCAGGGGGCGTTTAGGGAGGGCGTTTAGAACGCGGGCTCGCGGTCTGTTACGCCTGTTCGGGGTTTACTACGCCACTTAGGGGTCTGCTGAATGGCTCAGAGGCCTTCAGCAGACCGTTAACTGGCGTTGTTAACGGTGAAGCGGCGTAGTAGATGTCTGGTGCGGAGGTGAGTGCCCCCGCGGTGGTGCATGGCGGGGTGTTCGCGGTGTCGGGCAACGGTGGCGGGTGTGGTGTGTGGTGCGGTTGGGATGTGTGGGGTGGTGTGGTACTCGCCGGATGGTCACGATTCGGTCTACGGTACAAAGATTGGTGCATTTTGATCCTGACTTTTCCGCATGACTTCGTTGAAAGTTGGTGGCTGGAGGGGGTTGGAGGGGTGTCGGTGGCGCTTGGCTTGT
>NZ_QMIN01000098.1:109435-114757 GCF_003287795.1 Actinomyces sp. Z5 | reverse complement strand
GCCCTCGAGGACGCCTCACGGGAGAGCGTCCTCGGCGGCCCGACGACGTCCCCGCCGACCCGAGCACGACCGCACCGCACCGACCACCACCCCACACCACAGCCCCGGCCGGACCTCACACCCGCAAACCGGAAGCACCTGTTTACTACGCCGGTTGGGTGTCTGCTGAAGGGGTCTGGGGAGGTCAAACTGGCGTAGCAGACGCCGAAGGGGCGTACCCAACGACCGCGCCCTGGCCTCGATCCCACTCGCTCCACGCCCGTGACACCGCCCCGAGGACATCCCCGCCGCCGGTGACGTCGTCGTCAGCCTCAGAACGTCCGCGCAGGACCCCCGACCTCGCTTCCCGCACGCCCGAGCACGACCTCATCGTCCCGAACACGACCACCAAGTCGGACCCGTCCGCGCCGAACAGCGCGCCGAACACGACCACCCGCGAGCCCGAACCACCACACCCACAAACGCGAAGAGCCGTGAAACTATGGGCTGGTTGCGGTGAAAGTGGGCACCGATGGACATTTCTGCCGATGACTCGATGTCTGGTTAGACCGCCGCACGTGCCCGTGAGCGGCCGACACCCAGGCCGACGGCTCCGATGGCGACGGCGAACAGGGCGCATATCCCGCAGTACCCGAGCAGCGGCGTGAGCACCTGGGCGGAGGTCGAGCCGGCGTTGAAGGCGCCACCGGTGGCCAGGGTGGCCCAATATCCGGGTGTGAGCCGCGCGACCGCGATCACGGCGTCGGGCAGCATGTCCAGGGGGGCCCACGCGCCCGCTAGGACGGAGAATGCCATGCCGCCGATGACTGCGATGGCGTTCGCGGCGTTCTCCCCCAGTCGCAGTTGCCCCACGAGGAAGCCCATGGCTACTCCATTCAGGGTATACGCGGCCAGCGCGAGACCGATCACCCCCAGCCGTGGTGCCGCATCCACGATGCGATCGGCGGCGAAGACCGCAGTGCCCAGGCAGAAGAACCACAACCATGCCAACAGACCCACTAGAAGACATGCGCCCAGCAGCCCCAGGCCGCGTGAGCGGCCGGTCACGGGCGCGGAAGACACGCGGGAGTGCACGGGAGGTCGGTTGAGGGAGGCCATGAGCACCGCAATCGCTACCACGCAGAAGGCTGTCAGCGGGAACAGTGAGAACAGCGTATACAGCTTCAAGGACTCCGGCAGAGGGAGTGCGTCTTGGGTGATGAGCCGAGCGGCGGAGCCGCCGCGCATTGAACCTTTTGCCAGGGTCACGGCCCGCTCCACGGACTGTTCGGCGGACTGGGTGCCGGTGGCATCCGTGTTCAGGGCATGCAGATAGTCGTAGACCTGGTTCAGGTACGAGTTGGTGTGCACGTTCATGAGTGAGCCCATGTAGGACCGGTAGCTGACGACGGTCTCCACGGCGGGCGGCTGGGTTCCGTCCTGGGCCGCGGCCTGTAGCTCCTCGCCGAAGCTGGCGGGGATGATCAGGATGTACTGGATGCGGTCCTTGGCGGTGGCGTCCTGGAGTGCCTGTTTGGTGTCTTCCAGCGGCTGGGTGTTGCCGACGGAGCCCACGTATTCGGCCAGTGCCCGGGATACCGCGGAGTCGTCGCGGTCGATCACGGCAACATCCGCCGTCACCTGGGTGACGCCGGCGTCGGTCGCGTTGCCGGAGCCGGTCCCGACGAAGACAGCGCCCGCGCTCATGAGCACCAGGTAGATCAGGATGTAGAGGCGGTGCGCCACCAGAATCCGCAGCGAGGTCTTAAAGGTACTCATGGTTCGTCCTCCGCATGCGCATTAGGGCGATCAGCAGGAATATGACGCTCATACCCGCCAGCACGGCGCAGCTGCGAGCGAATGGCTCCAGGGAGTCGTAGTAGAGCAGCCCGTAGAAGCATCGGGTCGCCTGCCATAGGGGATTGAGCTGGGACGCCAGCGGGGCGCTGAGTTCGATGGCATTGGCCAGTCGCTGTGAGGCGGTGCCGTACAGCCCGCAGAACAGGGACAGTAGGCAACTGATTGCCGAGACTCCGCCCAGCGGCATCCGCGGGAAGGTTCCCAGGACCGAGCCGGCGGCGCAGGCCATGAGGCTGGAGATCCCGATTGCCAACAGGCATAGCGCCGTGTAGGGGCCGAAGTCCACACCCACCACGAATCGCATGAATATGAATGCCAGTACCAGGCAGGCCCAGGTGCATGCCCAGGCCGCGGAAAGCGTCCCCAGGAGCAGTCTCCAGCGCGGCAGTGCCCCCAGGTTGCGGCGCGCCGCCAGAGGCCCTGAAGGGGCGGTGATCTCCCGGATGGCGACTACCGCGATCGTCATACCCATGCCGCTGGTGAAGGCGAGCAGCGCGAAGTAATACGGCACCTCGGGCTTTCCGGGCACGCGGGTGACCTGGACCTCGGTGGTGAATGCGTGGCGGTCCTGTACTGCGGCGGCGGCATCCGCGGGCGATGCTCCCGTGGCGATCAGCGAGGTGATCTCGTCGCGGCTGTGCACGTAGGTGTCCAGCATGGCGCGCAGTACCGGGGTGGTGGACAGGTCATTGCCTTCCGGGGACAGGTGCAGCACGGGCGTGCCACTCTGGACCGCGATGTAGCCGACCACCGCGCCGTCGCGAACGGCCGCCTCGGCCTGCTCCGCGGTGTCGTAGGCCACGGGATCGAGCAGCCGCAGTTCGGCGTCGTCAGCGGAGACGGTGTCAAGGGCGCCACCCAATCCCGCCTCGGCCGCGTAGGCATCATCACGCACGATCCCGACCCGGATGGGGTCGACGGCGTAACCCGCCTCCAGCCCGGAGAACATCATCATGAACATCAGGGACAGTGCGATCGGCATACCGAGTGTCCACAACAGCAGGATCCTGTCGCGCAGGAGCCGGAGCACCTGGTAACGGAAGACGGAGCGCATATCAGGCCGCCTCGTCGCGCAGCGCCCGGCCGGTGATCTCCAGGAACACGTCGTTCAGGGTCGGCGGCTCGGAGGCCACCCGGCCACAAGTCACGTCCACCGCCGCCAGTGCCGCCAGCACGTCGGCTAGGTTGTGCGCCCCCGGCGCGCACTCGACGACCAGCTCGGGCGGCTCGTAGGTGACGGTGCGGACGTGCTCCGCTCGACGCACCGGCTCCAGCTCGCGCTCGCCGAGCTCGGCGGGGGAGACGACCTCCACGCGGATGCGTTCACCGGTGCCGATCATCGCCTTGAGCTCGCTGGCGGTGCCGCCGGCGATCTGCCTGCCCCGGTCCATGATGATGATCCGCGTGCAAAGCTGCTCCACCTCCTCCATGTAGTGACTGGTGTAGACGATGGTGGCGCCGCGGGTGTTGAGGTGTTTTATCCCGTCGAGGATGGCGCTGCGGCTCTGCGGGTCGACGGCCACGGTGGGTTCATCCAGGATGATTAGATCGGGGCGGTGCACGATGCCGCAGGCGATGTTCAGGCGGCGCAGCAGCCCGCCGGAGAGCTTCTTGGGGCGGAACCTGGCGAACCGCCCCAGGTCCACGAAGTCGATCGCCTCCTGCACCAGCTCGCGACGCCGGGCGCGATCGGAGACGTACAGGGCGCAGAAGGCGTCGATGTTCTCCCGGACTGTGAGCTCCTCGAAGACGGCCACCTCCTGCGGCACCACCCCGATTCGCCGCTTGAGCTCGTAGGCGGTGGCCGACATCGGCTCGCCGAATACGCGGATCTCGCCCCGGTTGTAGGTAAGCAGCTGCAGTATGCAATTGATCGCCGTGGTCTTACCCGAGCCGTTCGGGCCGAGCAGCCCGAGTATCTCGCCCGAGGCGACCTCCAGCGACAGCCCGTCCACGGCTACCAGCTCCCCGTAGCGCTTGACCAGGTCATCAACGACCACCGCCATGTCGGACACGTCGTCTCCTTTCGCCCGTCGATCGGGTTCGGGGCCATGGTTGCGCGAGGCGGCACGGTGCCGGAAGTGCCTGCTGTCATGAGGTGGCGGCCCGGTCGTGACAAATGTCAGGGGCTGTCACCGTCCGCGCACTCGCCGCGCCGCCGTGGCTGATAATCGGTGCGTGAGGGAGCTGACGGACAGGACCGTGGTGCTGGCGGCCTGCGTCCCCCTGGTGCTGGTGTTCGGGATGCCCACGCCGACGACGATCGTGTGGTTCCTGGTTGCCGTCACCTGCAGTGGGACCTGTGCCGCCTGGGGGCGGTGGCCGGCCGTGGGTGCCCTGCCGGCCGCCTACCTGCTGGCGGGATGCGCGGACTCTGCGGCCGCCGTGGGAGTGCCACTGGCCGTCTATGAGCTGGTGGGGGCGGTCTCGGATCGGGGCCGTTGGGCATGGGGCGGCGCGGTGATCTGTGTGGCACCCCTGGTGTTGGCGCTGCGGCGTGATTCTGGGGCCGTTGTGTCGGTGGCGGCGGCCCTGGCGGCGGTGGCCGCCCTGCTGGCGGTGCGCACCGGGCAGGTGGACCGTGCCCGCAGCGCCTTGCACGCCGTTCGGGACGATCTACAGCATCGGGTTACCGCGCTGCAGGAGACGCAGGCTCAGCTGGAGCAGGCTCAAGAGTACGAGACGCGTGCCGCGGCCTTGTCGGAGCGCACTCGGATTGCCCGGGAGATTCACGACGGCGTCGGGCACCTGCTCACTCGTCTGCTGTTCCAGGTGCACGCCGCCCAAGCCGCCCACCGGGATGACTCGGCTGCGGTGGCCGAACTGAGGCAGATTGCGCAGACAGCTGACGAGGCGCTGTCGGCCATGCGCGCAGGGGTTCATGCCCTGGACGACACGGGCGAGGACCTGGCCGTGGCTCTCAACCGGCTCGCTGTGGGCTGTGGCGTCGCGCAGGTGAGGGTCGATTGTGCTCCCGACGCGTCTCCACCGGCACTGGTGACGCGCTGCCTGGTCGCGGTGACACGCGAGGCCCTGACCAACGCCGCCCGCCACGGCGAGGCGAGGACCGCCTGGGTGACGGTCGCGGACTTCCCCGGATTCTGGCGGCTGACGATCGCCAACGACGGCTCCGTCCCGGCGTGGGCCGAGTCCCCACAGCCGCTGCTGAGCGCACGTCCGGACGCCGACGGCATGGGGCTCGGCACACGTTCCATGACCGATCGGGTCGAGTCCCTGGGGGGAACGCTCCGTATCCTGACTTCTCCGAGGTTCACGGTGCTCGCCACCATCCCGAAGGAGACCACGTGAAGGTACTAATCGTCGACGACGATCGTCTGCTCGCCCATTCCCTGGCGACGATCCTGGGGGCCGAGGCGGATATCGACGTGGTCGGTGTGGGCGCCAGCGGCCTGGAGGCGGTAGCCGGTTTCCGAGACGCGCACCCCGACGTGGTGTTGTTGGACATACAGATGCCCGGAGCCG
>NZ_QMIN01000098.1:76353-109155 GCF_003287795.1 Actinomyces sp. Z5 | reverse complement strand
CGCGAAGGTGGTCTTTCTGACCACCTTCGCCGACGATGAGTACATTGCACGGGCGCTGCAACTGGGGGCCCGCGGCTACCTGATCAAGCAGGACGTGGCGCAGATAGCCCCCGCGCTGCGGAGTGTCATGACCGGGATGAGCGTCCTGGAGGGGCGGGTACTCGAGCGAACCGCCGCCATGGGGATGGCGACGGGTGCGGCGACGCCCGGAGACGTACGCCCTCCGGCCTTTGCCGCGCTGACCGAGCGTGAGTACGAGGTGGTTCAGGCCATCAGCGGGGGGCTCGACAACGCCGAGACGGCGGACCGGCTGCACCTGAGCGAGGGCACGGTGCGCAATCACATCAGCGCCATCCTGGCCAAGCTCGGCCTACGCAACCGCACCCAGATCGCGGTGCTTTACTACCGCGGCTCCAAGCTTCCCTGACCGCCGATGCCCGCTATGAAACGGGGCGCGCTCACACCCGCTCGATGAACCAGCCTCGTGGTGCCTGAAGGAGCCGGGCACGGCCGGCGTCGAGGAGGGGAGTGGCCAAGTCGCGTGCCTGATCCGGCCCACTCAGGTCCAGGGCTGCGCCGATCTCGACGTCGGACAGCAGCGGGTGGGCCGCCAACAGCTGATCAACCGCCGTCGTCGTCGGGCTGACGGCGGCCGGATGCAGCCGGCCGCCGGAGACGCGCTCGAGCGCAGCGGCGAGGGCGTCGTAGTCGCAGACCCCGCCCAGCAGCATCCTGGTATCGCCGTAGCTGATCATGAATGCGGGCAGGCCCCTGATGCCCAGGGCCGCTCGGCGTTCGAGGCTCGCCCGTAGGGCCGCCCTGGCCGCCGGCCCGTCGAAGGCCGCCAGGAAGGTGCTGATGTCCAGGCCGCAGGCGCGCACCACCTCCACCAGCTCCTCGGTCGCGGTGGTGGGCCGGCATTCGACGACCGTCGCGAAGCGCAGCCGGTAGAGGAAACGCTCCGCCTGGCCGGGGGCGATCAACCGGACTGCCTCATAGGCGAGGTTGAGCGGGAGCGATGAGCGCCGGGCCGGGGAGAACAGGGAGAAGCCCTCCATGTTGATGGGCATACCCGCGAGCGGCTCTTCCTCGCGGTAGATATCCGCCAGCCTGGCGTTGTAGGCGCGGATGCCGGCGGCCGCATCCAGAGTGCGCTCGGCCGGCGTCATGAAGTCGGACACGTCGCGCACCAGCAGGCCCATCGCGGTGTCGAAGTCGACCGCACCCGGGAAGTGCGTCTCCACCCTGCGCAGAGTCGGTTCGCACTCCCATGACAGCCCCATCATGGGATCGGTGAACTGGGTGATCAGCGCCTTGGGGCCAACCTGTTCGGGCGCCCCGTGCCCGCTTGTAGCCACAGACATGTCCACTCCTAGGCGAAACGACGCCGGTCGAAGGTCATCCCGCCCACTGCCCAGACGGGTACGAGAGCCCTGCGCAGTCTCCTCGGCCGTGGGGGCTGCGCGGCCGAGGAGAGTGGACTTACTCGAAGTCGCCGAGCGCGGGCACCTCGCCGGTCAGCCATGCCGTGTAGGCGTCGGCCTGAGCCTCCAGGTCGGCATCAGAGATGGCCATGGCGCCGGTGGTGACGAAGGGCCGCAGGAAACGGGTGCCGATCAGGTTGCTGGTCGCCTGCAGCGGACGCAGCAGGTCGGTGACCGTGTAGTGGAAGGCGCCCTCGTGGTCGTAGCGCTCGGTGGGGGCGCCGGGGGAGACGGCCACGCCGAGCTCCTTGCCGTGCAGGGCGGTGCCGGTGGAGCCGTAGGCCCAGCCGTGCTCCAGGACGTCGTCCTCCCACTGCTTGAGCAGCGAGGGGGTTGAGTACCAGTACATGGGAAACTGCCAGACGATGCGGTCGGCGGCGGTCAGCACGGCCTTCTCGGCCTCGACGTCGATGCGGAAGTCCGGGTAGAGGGCGTACAGGTCCCGGACCTCGACGGGCGTGTCGGGGGTGCCGGCAGCCCGGGCGGCCTGCGCCAGGCGCGCGTTGACGCGCGAGCCTGCGTTCAGGCGGGGGTGGAAGACGAGGACGGTGGTCTTCAAGAGAACTCCTTCGAAGAGCGGATGCGACTGGTTGGTTTGGTGGGGAGCTCCCCGGGCGAAGTATGGCCTGCCGGGGAGACCGGCTCGGATTTCCCGGCCACGAACCTAAGTGTTCGCGGGTACCGGCTGCCAGGTACTGGCAGAGCCCGGCGCGGCCTCAGGACTCCAGCAGGTCGGCCAGGGCCGGTGCCCCCATGGTCGCCTTGAACTCGGCGACCTCGTAGGTGGCGCCTTCCGGGTGGTAGATGTCGCCGGCGAGGATCTCCTCGAGCGCCGCCCGGGATTCGGCGCGGGCGAGGATGATCCCGGCGCCCGAGCGGTCCCGGCGGGGTCCGAGCAGGAGGAAGTCCCCGGACTCGACGTGGGAGGCGAACCAACGCCGGTGGGCGGCCAGGTGCTCGGCCGCTACGGCGTCGTCGACCTCTTCGGTGATGGTCAGATCGATGACGAACACGAGTGCTCCTTGAACAACATGAGTCGGCAGTCCCGCTGTGACGGGACTGCGCAAGAGCGGCGGTCGTGCTCGGCCCGGCGGAGCCGCAGCCGCGCACCTCGCCGATGGGGATAGTCTTCAAGTTGAAGTGAGCTTCAGGTCAAGCGGCCGTCGGGCGGCCGTCGTCACATTCGAAGGGTATGAGCCTTAATGAGCACTCCAGCCGCAGTCGCGGAACGCACCTACACGATCGGGGAGGCCGCCCGGGAGACCGGCCTGACGACGTCGGCGCTGCGCTTCTACGACCGGGAGGGCCTCATTCCGGGCGTCGCCCGCACGGGCGGGGGAACGCGGCGTTTCACCGAGGACGACCTGGAGTGGATCCGGTACGTGGAGCGATTGAAGAAGTCCGGCATGCCCATCAAGGAGATCCGCGAATATGTGCGGCTCTACTTCGAGGGGGACTCCACGATCGAAGCGCGTCGTCGCATGGTCCAGGCGCGTCGCCGCGAGGTCCTGCGCGAGCTGGAGGAACTGCAGACCACCCTCGACTTCATCGACTACAAATGTTGGGTTTACAACTGTTGATCTTCGGGGTTCGCGCCGTGGTGCGGGAAGGTGTCCGTTGAGCCCTGGAATGCTGGGCGTTCTGGGCTGTACCTGCGGCAAGGTGATACAAACTGAATCAAGGTAGTCGTATATAATTGACCCAGGTTTCAGCCCAGGGTTAGGGAGGCATCATGGCGAGGCCCTTCGGCACCATCGAGAAGATGACCGGCTCCAACCGGTACCGTGCTCGCTACCGGCACCACGACTACCCCGGCAAGCGCTTCAACGCCCCGATGACGTTCCGCACCAAGGGTGAGGCCCGCGCCTACCTCGCCACCGTCGAGGCGGACATCGCCCGCGGCGTCTGGAAGCACCCCGACCAGGTGGCCGCCGATGCGGAGGCTGCCAGGGTTGCGGCGACCATCGAGTCGGTCACCGTCGCCGACTGGGCTCAGACCTGGTACGACGACCGCAAGCACGAGTGGGCCTCTGGAACCCTCCACACGCGCAAATCAGTCCTTAAGCTGCACATCCTGCCCGTCCTCGGCAGTACCCGCCTGGTGGACCTGAAGCCCCGCGACATTGACCGCTGGTACGACGACCTGCCGTCAGACGGCGTGCGCACCCCCGCGTACCGGACCCTGAAGGGCATGCTGAACGCCGCTGTCGAGTCCGACGAAACCGCGTTGATGGAGAACCCGTGCCGGGTTCGGGGCGGTGGGATTCAGCGGCAGGTGCGTGGTGAGCGCCGTCTGCTGACCAGCGAGGAGATCGACAGGATCACCGCCGCGATCCGGTCGGAACTGAAGGCGCTAGTAATCCTCCTGGCCGACGCCGGCCTGCGCATCAATGAGGCCCTGGCACTACGGCGTCGTAACGTGCAGCTCGGCGACCTGGGCGGCGAGGTCGTTATCGCCCACTCGCTCACCCGCGGCGAGACGGGAGGCCTGGAACTGGGACCGACGAAGACACGTCGAACCCGCACGGTGCAACTGCGTCCTGCGACTGTCGAGGCGTTGCGTGAGCACATGGGCGTCTTCACCGGCGACGGGCTGGATTCGCCGGTCTTTCCATCGTTCACGGGCCGGCGTCGGTTCATGCAGTCGGCTCAGGTGGGGGTGGAGTTCGGGAAGGCGGTCGAGCAGGCTGGCATCACCCTGGGGGGCGGTCAGTTCCTCGGTCTGCACGCGCTGCGTCATTACTCCGCGACCACCTATGGGGCGCTGGGCGCAACGGTCGCGGACCTCATGGACAGGTACGGCTGGTCGTCAGCGGACATGGCCGCCAGGTACCAGCACGCTACGAAGGCCCGGCAACGGGCACTACTGGAATCCGAGCAGGCGGGCGGCAACGTCGTCAGCCTCGATGAGCGCAGGAGGATGGCGTAAATGGTTGAGTGGGTTACTCGGGTGGAGTCGATGTCGCGTCTGGCTGAGCGTGGCGCTGGTGAGCTGTCGGGCGTGAAGCGCGCCCCAAGGAGAGGCACTGCGGACGCCAGGTTGTTGGTGTTTTGCTCGAATCACGGCGACGGCAAGGGCTACTTCATTGTGTTGACGCGGTACGAGGGTGCGGGCTGGGGCTGGGAGTACCAGCAGCGCGGCGACACGCACCGCGACGCCCTGGGCAAGCCTGTGTTCCTGTTCGGCGACGAGGGCGAGCTGCGAGCCCGGAAGAACAGTCAGCCCTTGGCGGTGGTGCGTGGGGTGGACGGCTCCTTCCGTGATCCAAAGCGTCCGTTCGAGGGTGCCGCGTTCGACTTCCTTCCGGGGCCGGAGGAGCCGGTAGCGGAGCAGATGGTGGAGCAGGTGGAGTCGTCGGCCCGGTTGCGTCTGGCGTGCCCGGAGTGCGCCGACGGCAAGGTCGTGACGATGGTGCTGGACGGGGTTCACGGCTGGGAGCGCCTGTTGGACAAGTTCGTAGCTGCGGGGCAGCGGGACGTGTCGCTGCCGGTGTTGGGGTTGGTGGCGTCTCGCCTGCACAAGCTAGTGTGACGGGCGTCACTCCCAGTAGATTGCAAACTGATCACATCTGATCTACTGTTAGCTCAACAGTGTAACGGAGTTGCGTGGACGCAAAATCGAACCCTCACCCGAGGGTCGGAGATGGAAGGAGCAAGTCCGCGCCGTCGTCACTAGAACCCCGATCTCAGCGGATCGGCTAATTGTCATCCGCTAAGGAGGGGTTCTTCCCGTGTCTAGGAAGTCCCAGGCCATTAAACCGGCCAACGTAAACGCCAAGACCTTTGCCCAAATCGTTGGGGTATCCTACCCCACGGTCCTCAAGCTGATCTATTCGGGCGAGCTGAAGTCCGCCCGCATCGGCAACCAGCACATCATTCCGCTGAGCACCCTCACCGCGATGGGTCTGGATGTGCCCGCCGACCTCACCACCACCTCCACCACCGGCACCAACGCCAAGGAGGTGAGGTGAAGATGGCTCCCCGGAAGATCGAGAACCTCAAGGAAGCCGTAGCCCAGTTTACCGCAAAACTGTTAGCGCTCTGGGCCGTCGTCACCGGCTGGGTGGGTGTGCGCCGCGAGCGCGTCCGCCGCTCCGAGGCCCTGGCCGCGCTGGATGCCGCCGCCGTCGCCCTGGACAAGCTCGCCCCCACAGGTGAAGTCCGGTACGCCCGCCGCCGGCTGGATGCGGCCTATGCGGCGTTGGTCGTCGGTGATGTCATTACAGTCGATTCGCTGTATTGCGCCCCGCTCTGGGCACCGCCGAGCGCGCCGTCTGCGGCGTCGCCGGCCGAGTCGCCCGAGGTCCGCACGGTAGTAGGGAACGGGGGTGAGGTCTGATGTACACGTCAGAACCGCATCCGTTCGTCGCCCCGGCGCGGCCGGCGTCGAAGTACCCCACCACGGAGGGCATGTCCCGCCTGTTCGTGGACGCCGATGGTGCCTACGACCCGAGGGCTGCCGTCTACCCGCTGCACGCCGACGCCGCCCGCGTCCGTGAGCAGGTGGACTCCTGGCTGTCCCGCAGGGTCGCCTCTGAGCACAGCGCGGAGGTGCCCGCGCCGCCGGCGGGTCCGATGCCGGAGTTCACGCCCGAGCAGCGGGAGTGGATCAACTTCCTGACCGCTTCCGCGGAGACTGCGGCCCGCGCCGTCGGCTTCGAGGAGGGGACTCGCCTGGGCTACCGCGGCGGTCGCGTGGTCGGCCGTACCGAGGGCCGGGTAGAGGTGAGCGAGGTAGTGGCCGGCGCGTTCGCCGGGTACGTCGATGAGGAGGCCCATGCCGCCGCGCACATCTGCGCTGACAAGGAGCTGCTCGCCGAGGTCATCAAGACCTTGGGGGCCGCGTCGGAGAGGGGGGCTGCCGCGTGAACGACACCCCTCCCTTCACCAACAACGATGGCTGGGATGAGGCGGCAGTTCCGGGCAGCCTCACCCACAGGCAGGCTCTGGCACTCAAGGAGCACTACTCCGACTCCATTCACGCAGTCGACGACCCGCCCGCCGGGGAGACCGCAGCTGTGCCTGCGGAGCGCATGGAGGAGTCGGAGGAGGACAAACAAGCCGGCGGCTCCATGCGCATCGCCAACAGGTTCGCCCGCGCATACGCCGGACGCGTGATGTGTGCCCTCGACCTTGACCGCTCCGGGCGCTGGTTCGTATGGAACGGTAGCTTCTGGGAAGAGGACGTGGCCCGCCGCCAGATGCGGGAACTGGTCAAGACCGAGCTTCGGCGCGCCTGGGCGGAGGGCATGGACGACAAGGAGCTGTTCGCCGCCGCCCGCGCCTGCCAGACCGCCCGTGCGGTGGATGACATCCTCACCAACGCCTCCACCGACCCAGCGGTCTGCGTATACGCCGAGGACCTGGACGCCGACCCGTGGCTGCTGGGCGTCGCCAACGGCACCGTGGACCTGCGCGAAATGAAGCTGCTGGACCCGGACCCGGCCCATCGCATCACAAAGGTCACCCGCGCCGCCTGGCACCCTGACCGGTACCGGGGCGGAAATTGCGGCAGTTGGGGCAAGTTCCTGGACCAGGTGCTGCCCGACCCTGACGTGCGCCGCTACTTCCGTGCCTTCGTCGGTGTGGCGCTGTGCGGTGCGACGTTGGATCAGACGTTCACCATCGCCACCGGGACGGGTGCGAACGGTAAGGGGGTGGCCTACAACGCCGTCCTGGACGCGCTCGGCGACTACGGGCACGCCGCCGAGTCCACGCTGTTCATGTCCGGCCGCGGTAAGGCGTCCAACGCGTCCCCCGAGCTGATCGGGCTCATGGGAAAAAGGTTCGTCGTGACCTCGGAGACGGAACGTGATCAGCCGTTGGCGGCTGCGCTCATGAAGCAGCTCACCGGCGGTGACCCGATCACGGCGCGGCAGCTGTACTCGACGCCGGTTACCTTCACGCCCACGCACACGGCCCTCATGGTCACCAACCACCTACCGAAAGTGGCCGGGGACGATGCGGCGGTCTGGCGGCGTATCCGCGTGATCCCCTTCGAAGTCACCATTCCCGAGGCCGAGCGGGACCCACAGCTTGGGGAGAAGCTGAAGCTAGAGGCGGACGCCGTGTTGGCGTGGGCGCTCGACGGCTGGCGTGACTACCAGGCCAACGGCATGCCGAAGGCGGCGAAGGTCACCGAAGCCACCAACCGCTACGAGGCCGAATCAGACACCGTAGGTCGGTTCATCCTGGACCGCTGCGTGACCAACCCCAAGGCCCACGAGTACAAGTCGAAGCTGTGGGAGGAGTTCGAGCGGTGGCGCGTGGACGACGGCGCGGACCCGATCGGCAAGAAGGCCTTCGGTGCCCAACTCGAACGCCGATTCTCCAAGTACATGTCCGGAGGCGTCACGGCATACCGTGGCATCATCCTTCGGGCCGAGCAGGAGGAGCCCAACCGCTGATGTCTTGACACCTGAGGGGTGTCTGCTGCCGAGATCGGTGGCAGACACCCCTCAGTGTTAATGAGGGCGGCCTTAACGATTCACCTGTTGTTCACCTTTGCCGGTCGTGTCAGAGATTGTGTCACACCCCGGGTTTTGCGCGTCATTGCAAGCAAAAGTCTGGGTAGTGGTGAGTTTGTAGAGTTTCAGGAGCAAACTTCTATACGCGCGCGCACGCGAGAGACTTTACCCATGAAACTCTACAAACTCACCAACGGGCCGACTTTCCGGCGCGATTCCAACGATTCGGGGTGATGGGTAACCTCGGAGCCGAGCGGGTCTGCGGCCGACACCGCGACGCCGGCCGCCTTGCTGACCCGCGGCCACCTCATCGCCCCACAGCTATTGGCGGAGCAACCGCCGTCTACACGCCCGGATCGTCGTTGTGGGCTCGCCTGGGCCACGATCACCGTCTCCCCGGACGCCAACACACAGGCAGCGCCGAAAGGCTCCCAGATCGACTCTCGTGCATCCCGCGAGTACGGCCCTGACCGATGGAGATGACGACGCCCGCAAGCGTCATGTGACCACAGCCACTCTTGGCGATCGGCTCGAACGCCGTGACTCTCGACCGGAGATACACTACCCTGAGAGGCAGCGATTTGACGTCCAAGCTGCGAATCGTCGAGGCGACAGGTCAACTCGATGTCAACATGGCCCGGAGGTGAAGACCATGGCTAGCGTGCACGATGTGGCTGCATACATCCTGAAACACCACGGCAGGATGACAACCATGAAGCTCCAAAAGCTGTGTTACTACTCACAGGGCTGGTCCCTGGCATGGGATGGTGTGCCGCTGTTCGATGACGAGATTCAAGCGTGGGCGAACGGCCCCGTGGTCTATGCGCTCTTCAAAGAGCATAGAGGGAAATTCACAGTTGAAGACTGGCCGCGCGGAAACGTGGACCACCTGACGCAAGATCAGAGAGAAACCATTGATGCTGTCATCGAAGCGTATGGTGCGCTGACTGGGCAGCAGCTGAGCGACAAGACGCACAGGGAGCGTCCTTGGCGAGAGGCGCGCGGAACAACTCCGGTAGGCGAAGCTTCGCAGGCTGTAGTTGACCTTGACACCATGCAGGAGTATTTCGGCGGACTAGATGAGCTAAGTTAGCGAGTCGATCTGTTGGCTAAGGGAAAGCGATCCAAGAAGCGGATTCCGCAGCAATCACCGCCAACCGGTAGCGGCAGGTGGCATGACACTAGTAAAGACGCGAAAGATGTGAAACGAGGCCGTAAAAGGCCGTCCGATAGAGTGTCGGCACCGGTAAGCACCAGCAGCTGCCGGGTTGTGTGGTCTGCGAGGCTTATTGATAAAGACGCGACCGGGGATTGGGATTGGAAGCTAGAAGCTGACGAGGCTTGCGCCCTTCTTAAGTACTTGGAGGATCTTCAGGGGAAAACCTGGAAAGAAGTCGAAGCGGAGCAAGTCGGCGGCCGCGAAAGACACAATAAGCACCATTCTCAGTCTGTCGATACTCTCGTTCCGGCAGCACGGAAGCGACTCGCTGCTCACCTTACTGAAGACGAGTTACCGGAAGCGCTCTTTCGATTCAGACTCTCAGGGAAGACAAGGCTATGGGGCATCCGCCAGGGCGCCATATTCTTGCTACTTTGGTACGACCGGAACCACATGGTCTACCAAACAGACTAACATCACCACTATAGCTCCTTACGCGTTGCTGACGACATAACCACTAGCCCCATTAGAGGACTGGTTACAACATCTGGGCGTTTACGCGCTAGATTATCTGGATCGGAGTACACGCGTCGGACCGACCGGAGGGTGTGGTTGCGGGTCACTTAAGCACGCTATTTCCGTATTATTCCGGGCCGAACCCGCCATTACGCCTATCGAAATTGGGTACGGATTCAGGTAACGGTGAGGTATACTTGATGTGTTAGTAATTCCAACTCCGAACAGGAGCCGACCGCATGTCAACCGCCTATGACCGCAACACCAGCGCCACCGACGACCTCGCCCTCCTCCTCGGCGACGCCACCACTCCGCGTATCGCCCGTACCGCCGCCGCCCACGGCATCCGCCTCGCCGAGGACGGCACCGAGTACGTCGAGCAGCCCGCGGACCCGGGCCTGCCGCCCCTGCCCGACGACGAGGAGGAGGACGACGCCGCCGATCCCGTGGCTGTGGCTGCCACCCGCGGTGGGGCGCGTATCGCCCGTACCGCCGCCGCCCTGAACCCGGCCACCGCACTCCTGTGAGCCACCCCTTGAACAACGAGTACAGCCTGACCGGGCCGGACGGCCCATTCGGAGCCGACTACCTGCGTCTCCTGCACGAGGCCGCCGCACTTGGAACCAATGCCCCCGACCGTCGCGGAGGCGCTGACCGGGGAACCCGACGAGATCATCACCGCCATGGCCGACGCCCTGGACGACGACGGCACCCCCACCCCGGCACTGACCTGGCAGACGCTGTGGCCGGCGCACCGTGAGCAGGCCAAGCGCCGGATCGCCGAAGCGTTGGAGCACCTGGCCCTGCACGGCACCGAGGGTGCCGGGGCGGTCACCCTCAACCAGGTCGTCTGCCGGCTCGGGCGCGTGAAGGAGGTCGGCGACCTGGAAGTCCGCAGCATCATGCAGGAGATCGTCAACCGGCCCGCCCTCACCGCCGCGTCGGCGGCCGCCCTTACCGGCCAGCCCAAGACCGACTTCAACGAGCACGTCGCCTGGGGTGGCCTGGCCAGCGCCCAGCAGGCCGCCATAGTGCGTCGCGTCCACCACGCCGTGCGACTCCTACACGACGATGACACCGAAGTGTCCTTCAAGGCCGTGACCCGTACAGCCGGTCGCCGCGACTACGACAAGCGCGTCACCGACCTGTACACGCGCAGGATCATCGAGCACCTGTCCAATGCGGGGAAGGTCCGCACCGCCACCGCGGAGAAGGTGTGCGGCACGCCGGAGGGGGAGCTGACCCGGTGGGGGCCGCGCATCGCCTGGGGGTGGATCGACCCGAGGTGGCGTGACCTGGCCCGCCGGCGCATCCAACACGCGGTGAAGACCATGCTCGCCGAGGGCCTGGACCCCACCTACAGGTCCGTCGCCGCCCGCATCATCAACCACCCACCCACGGGCCTACCCCAAGCCCAGAACAACGCGTAAGGAACCAACTCATGGCAGACATCGTCACCCGCCCCGGTCACACCGTCGTCGGCGTCGTCGAGAACGGCCGCCTCCGGCCGGTCAACACAACCCCACCACAGGCGCTCGACCCCGCAGCCGCAGCACAATCCCGCCAGGCCGCACACCAGCGCATCCTGCAAACCCTGATGAGCAGCAAGGAGGAGGTGGACATCAACGTCATGGAGGCCATCACCGGCCGCCGGCGGGACGAGCTGGACAAGCACAACCCCGACTATCCCCGCGGCCACGCACGCTTCAAGGACCTACCGGTCGAGTGGCGCAAGACCGCCGCCGACCGAATCCGGGACGCGCTGTGGCACCTCCATGAGGACTATGACCGCACCGTGCCGCTGAACCTGAAGTGGGTGGCCTGGCAGCTGGACGACACCAATCGGCTCACCCGCATGGATTGGGTGGAGGAGAAGAAGAAGCGGCTCGAGGCCGAGGCCAGGCAGAGGGCCGAGCGTGAGGCCGCTGCCGCCGCCGAGGCCGCACTCACCGCCGAGCAGCGCCGCCAGCGTGCCATCGACCAGATCCTCGACACCCGCCTACTGGACCCCCAATCCAGGCAGCGGGCCGGCCGCGGCGACATGATCGGACTGCGGGAGGTGCGTGAGGGTTCGCGCATTCTTCAGGAGCCGGTCTACGCCGACCCGCTGCCCGACCGGGCCGTCATGGGTG
Source organism: Actinomyces sp. Z5 (assembly GCF_003287795.1). Taxonomy (NCBI): domain Bacteria; kingdom Bacillati; phylum Actinomycetota; class Actinomycetes; order Actinomycetales; family Actinomycetaceae; genus Actinomyces; species Actinomyces sp. Z5. The sequence continues at coordinate 97,397 of NZ_QMIN01000098.1, read as the reverse complement.
GGGCCGTCGCACGCCAGGCCGCCCGCCTGTCCGGCCTGGAAGCCCTGTCGGTCCCCATGGTGTGCGCCCTGACCGGCTTCGACATTGAGGAGGTGCAGGTATGGGAGGACATGACCGGCACACCGCTGAACTGGGCGACACTGCCCGCGGAGTGGACGGGAGACTGGTTCCGGGTGCAGATCACGCGCGCCATCCACGCGCTCAAGACCGCCGCCGAAGCCGACCCGGAGGCGGTGGACCCCTGGGCCGCCACACTGCGTGACGTTCTACTGGCCCTGGGCCACGACCCCAGCACCGACACCGACGACGGCACCACTACCGACGCCGAAGCCGAGCAGCAGGAGGAGCCCGAGCGTAAGCGCCACCGCTGGCCCTGGAAGCACTAGCCAGCCACCAAACACAAGGGCGGGACACCGGTAGAAGGAAGAACCCGGTGCCCCGCCCGCGTCTACACCATGGCAGAGCAGCATCAACCCCAATTCTACCGCCACCCCACCGACACCAAGCCCGCCCCGCACGAGGTCGACCAGACCCCCGACGCAAACCAGGCCAACCCACCAAACACCCGCCCACAACAAACACCCGGCACACATTCCACAAACACACCAGCACCACCCCGACACTGCCCTGGTCTGCCCAGGGTTCAGGCCGTGCGAACATCGACAACATCACGTAACAGGCGTCAACAACACCAGCTGATCGTTGGGGTCACTGGGGTTGGCGGCTCGACAATGTCACGACCCGGCCACCGCAACCAGTAAGCTCACTGGAACCGCCCAGCAGTCTCACAGTACAGCAGACATTCCACATACATTCATCGACCGCCCAGTAATTGTCCAGCAGGCACACCGATTCCCAACCTGCACCCCCCGGCCACACCACCGAACACCGCCCCAGGGCACGCCAAACGCCCCACCAGCAGCCCAACACCACCCCACCCCAACAAGGACGCACACCACGCATTCCAGGCCGCCCACAACCCCCAGGAGGTCCCCACCGAGCATTCGCAGGCCTTGACCGGATCGAAACGCAAATCCTGCGACCATTCAACCGAACGGTCAATACTTCACCCCATCACCCCAACCAAAACCAACCCGCCGGTAAGTAGTCCGAACGCACCCCGTCCCCACTCCTGTCCCGGGGACACCACGATGACGTCCCGGGGGACCCGTCGGGGACAGCGTGGGGACAGTATGGGGACACGTCGGGGACGTCTCGGGGGACAACACAGGGGACAGTGCTGGGACACTCCTTCAACCGCCAGGTCAGGGTTGAGTCTGGGTGACTCAAGTCTTGCGTGGGAGGGGTGTTCCAGGTGTGTTTCGGGATCGTTCGGCCCAGATATGGCCCAGGTTTGTGGTGCGACACGCCGAACACGGCAGTATTCCGCGGAAGATAGGACAAATGTTGGTTTTACGAGGTTGCCGCGGCGGCGGGATCCTGCGACGCCCCGCGAAACATGCCGCTGGACCAGCTCCCGCCGCGGATACGGCGCATCAAGGAGAGCTGCGGCATTCACCGCTACTGACCTCGACGGACGGAGACGCGTGGGCCCGGCGTATAGTCCCGGAGAGTCATGACAGCTTCGAACGTATTCGAGCGGCGTCTGGACGCCCGCCTCGTCATCGCCGTGGTCGCCATCGGCGTCATGTCCTTCGCCGGTGTGGTGGTGGAGACCGCCATGAACATCGCCTTTCCGGCCCTCATGGCGGAGTTCGGGATCGCCACCTCCACCGTCCAGTGGATCACCACCGGCTACTTGCTGGTGCTCGCCGTGATCATGCCGATCTCCTCCCTGCTGAACCGTCGCTTCCGCACCCGCGGCCTGTTTGTGGCCGCAGGACTGGCGTTCCTGGCTGGCACCCTGCTGTGCGCACTCGCTCCCGGCTTCGCCCCGCTCGTCCTCGGCCGCCTCATTCAGGGCGTCGGCGCGGGCATCGCCCTGCCACTTATGTTCAACCTGGTCCTGGAACAGGCGCCCCTGGAGCGGCTCGGCATGATGATGGGCATCGCCACACTAATCACCGCGATCGCTCCGGCGGTGGGGCCATCGCTGGGAGGCTTCCTCATCGGAGCCTACGGTTGGCGCTCGGTGTTCTGGGTGCTCGTCCCCTTCCTACTGGTCTCACTCCTCCTGGGCGTGGCCACGATCCGACAGTCCCATCCGACGGCGCCCGCGCCCTTCTCGCCGGTTCAGTTCCTGCTCCTGGCCACCGGTTTCACGGCCCTGGTGATCGCCACCAGCTCCGCCTCCACCGCCGGGTTCGCCAGCCCGCGCGTGCTGGGGCTGCTGGTACTCGCCGTCGTCCTCGTAGCGGCGTTCTGCCTGGTATCGGCGCGCTCGCAGGCCCCGTTGCTGCGCGTCGGGGTCTTCCGCCGCCCCGTGTTCACCCTCTCGATCCTGTACGTGGTGCTCGTCCAGGCGACCGTGCTCGCCCTGGGCTATCTGATCCCCTACTACGCGCAAGTCGCCGACGCCATGGGTGCCTTCGCGGCCGGCTGCCTGCTGTTACCCGGCTGCATCGTGGGTGCCTGCCTGACACCGTTCGGAGGGCGTGTGCTCGACGCCCTCGGCCCCGCTCGCCCGATCCGCACCGGCGCTGCCTTCGGCGTGGCGACGCTGGTTCTCTTCGCTCTGATCGGCACCTCTGGCTCGGCCACGCGCATGGCCTGGATCTATGTCCTCATGCCCATCTGCCAGGGCCTGTCCGTCTCCAACTCCATGACCAACGGGCTGCGCACGCTCCCTGACGACCTTCAGCCCGACGGCAACGCCGCTTTCAACACCATTCAGCAGCTCGGCGGCGCGATCGGCACCGCCGTGGCGGCCACGATCGTCGCCACCGCCCAGGTCGCCCGCCCCGACGACGTCGCCGCGGCTACCACCGCCGGCACCCGTATCGTCTTCTGGACCCTGCTGGGCGTCATGCTTGTCGCCGCACTGCTCGCCGTCGTCGCCACCGGGCGCCAAAACCGGCCCCTCGCCGATGCCGTCCGGTAGCCCCGGGCGCCGGCGTGATATCGGCGGGCGATTACCGGGCGGATTATTACGACAATCCTTCCCGGAGGGCGACCTGGGCACATAGGCTCGCGTCGCGTCCGGAGCGGTCGTTGTCGATCGAGCCCGGCGCCGCCTAGATCGTTCACCGTCCCTCCGAACCTCCCCGCCACTCGGCAACTCCCGATAGAAAGGCCTCTTGGACACATGGACCGCAACTACTTCGACCTGACCGGGCAAGTCGCCCTCGTCACCGGCTGCTCCTCCGGCCTGGGCGTGCAGATGGCCAAGGCGCTGGCGTCCGCCGGCGCCGGCATCGTCGCCGTCGCCCGCCGCGTGCCCCGCATCGAGGCGGTCGCCGCCGAGATCGCGGAGGAATACGGGGTACCTACCCTGGCCCTGCGCTGCGACATCACGGACACGGCCAACGTCGAGGCGGTTGTGGATGCGGTACTGGAGAAGTTCGGGCGGCTCGACATCGTGGTGAACAACGCGGGCACCGGTGCAGTTGGCCCGGCGGAGACCATCACCGACGAGCAGTTCGTCAGCGAGGTCGACATCGACCTGCTCGGCTCCTTCCGCGTGGCCCGCGCCGCCGCCAACAAGGCCATGATCCCCTCCAGCTACGGGCGCATCATCAACATCTCCTCCATGTACGGGTTGGTGGGCAATATGGTGGCCGGGTCCGCCCCCTACCACGCCGCGAAGGGCGGGATGGTCAACCTGACCCGGGCGCTGGCGGCCGAGTGGGGCAAGTACGGCATCACCGTCAACGCGATCTGCCCCGGCTACTTCTACACCGAGCTGACCGCCGATACGCTCGAATCCGAGTTCTTCCAGGAGCACGCCAAGCGCACGATCCCGCTTGGCCGCTACGGCGCGGAGGGTGAGCTCGACACCGCGACCCTGTTCCTGGCCTCGCCCGCCTCCGCCTACGTCACCGGCACGGCCATCCCCGTGGACGGCGGTTACACCGCCATTTGACAGCCGGGCGGCAGCGCATTGTCACAGATGGAGACAAACGCGCCCCGGGCCTCGAATCGCGTTTTGCGAATCGTTGGAATCACGCGGTTTCTGAATCGGCTCGAGCGGATGGTTCCGGTGTTTGTCACCGATTTTGACAGTCGGCCACTGAAAGGTCAGAGGAAGGCGCCGTTGCACACCTGGATCACCTGGCCGCGCACGGCCCGTCCCATCTTCGAGGCCAGATACAGGCAGGCGTAGGCCTGGTCCATGGGGTCGCACTCCGGCCCGGGGAAGTAGACGTAGTGCTGGGAATGCTCCAGCATCTTCTGTCCCCCAGGCTGCTCGCCGGCCTTGTTGGCCAGGTGCGCCGGAGTGACGGTGGAACCGGGCGCGACGGCGTTGCAACGAATATCCGTGTCGTTGAGCAGCATCGCCACGTTCTTCGTCAGCGTGTTCAGCCCGCCCTTGGTGGAGGTGTAGGCGGCGCCGCAGAAGGGACGCTCCCCGTTGACCGAGGAGATGTTGATGATGCAGCCCGCGTTCTTTGGCCTGAAGATCTTCAGCGCCTCGCGGATGTAGCGCATGGGGCCGGCGAGGTTGGTGTTCATGACGTAGAGCATCCAGTCGTCGTCGGTGTCATCAATCGTCTTCTGCTCACCGATGCCGGCGTTGTTTATCAGGATATCCAGGTCTCCGAACTCTTCCAGCACGCGGGCGAAGACCCGCTCGGTGTCCTCCAGGCTGGTGACATCGGCGACGACGCCGATTGCCCGTCCGCCCTTGGCACGGATGGCCTGGACGACCTCATCGAGCTGCTCGGCATGGCGGGCGGTGACCGCGACGGCGGCCCCCTCCTCGGCGAACAACTCGGCCATCGTGCGGCCCATCCCGTAACTGGCTCCAGTTATTAGGGCGACCTGGCCCTTGAGCATCTGTGCTTCCATGATCGGATGGTCTCCTTCGAGCCGGGTGTGGCGGCGGTCGTTTTCGCCGGCTGATGCGCCGAATGCCGGCATGCGCCTTCATGCTAGGTGGTGCGGCGTGGGGCAGCGTGGTCCTGAGAGTGCTCCCCAGCGGGGGAGTGGTGGACGAGTCGGGCTTGCCTCGGCGGATACTTTCGGAGTGTGTTGTGCCAGCCCGTAACTTAGATGTGAGGCGAGGCTAAACTAGCTCGCATGACCGATGAGGGAACTGCCGCCGAGACCACTGCTTCTGACGCCACCGAACCCGTGACCGCTGGGCCGGGTTCCCCCGAACCGCCCCTGCCCTACGCCGACCGCCCCGTCGCGACCGCACCCGGCCACTGGGTGCTCGCCCGCGCGGGCAAACGCGTCCTGCGTCCAGGTGGCGCCGCCCTGTCCGCCGCCATGCTCGAGCACGCCCACCTGGTCGGCGCCGACGTCGTCGAACTCGCCCCAGGGCTGGGCCGCACCGCCGCCGAGGTCATCGCCGCCGACCCGGCGTCCTACATCGCCATCGACCGGGACCCCGACGCCGCCCGCAGGGTGGCCGCGGTGGTCGGCGATCGCGGACGTGTCCGCCGGGGCGAGGCCGCCAATACCGGCCTGCCCGATGCCAGTGCCGACGTGGTGATCGGCGAGGCCATGCTGACCATGCAGGGCGACAAGGCCAAGGCGACAATCGCCGCGGAGGCGGCCCGGGTGCTGCGTCCCGGAGGTCGCTACGCCATCCACGAGTTGGGCGTGGTTCCGGACGACATCGATGAGGCCCGCTACACCGAGCTGCGCAAGGACCTGGCGCGCGCCATCCACGTCAACGCCCGCCCCATGACGGCGGCCGCCTGGCGGCAGCTGCTACAGGAGGCCGGCCTCGTGGTCGACTGGGTGGACACCGCCCCCATGGCGCTGATGAAGCTCGGCCGCAACCTGCGCGACGAGGGCCTGGGCGGTTTTGCGCGCATCGCCCGCAACGTCATCGCCGACCGGGAGCTACGGCAGCGCATGCTAACGATGCGCCGCACCTTCAAGCGGTACGAGCAGGACATGGTGGGCATCGCCCTGGTTGCCCATAAGCCCGCGTAAAGCCGACGACGGCGGCGCCTGCAACGGTCTGCCGAACAAGACTTGGGCGGTCGGCAGACCGGCCAAGAGGGGATGTGTCAGCCCGGCGGTCTCAGTTGTCGCGGCTGTGCCCGCGCAGGCCGGCCCGCAGCGCCTCCCGGTTCAGGGCTGCGATAGCCGTCAGCGGGATGCCCGCCGGGCAGGCCGGCACGCACTCCCCGTACAGCGAGCAGGGGCCGAACAGCTCGCCCACCGCCTGCGTCATGCGCCGGGCCCGCCGGGAGCGCTCGTGGCGCCCTTGCGGCATGAGCGACAGATGCGCCAGCTTCGCCCCGGCGAACAACATGGCCGCACCGTTGGGGCAGGCGGCCACGCACGCACCACAGCCGATGCAGGCGGCGAAGTCGAGCGCCTGCTCGGCCTGCTGATAGGGCTGCGGCACGGAGTCGGCGTCGGGCGCCGTGCCCGCGGCCACGTCCACCGTTCCACCGGCGCGGATCAATTCGTCCAGGGCGGTGCGGTCCACCACCAGGTCGCGGATGACCGGGAAGGCCGCCGAGCGCCAGGGCTCCAGGCGGAAGCGCGTCACTCCGGGGAAGGCCCGCAGGTGCTGGCGGCAGGCGGGGGTGTTGTCCTGCGGTCCGTGCGGCTTGCCGTTGACGAGGAAGCCGCACATTCCGCATACGCCCTCGCGGCAGTCGGACTCGAACACGACCGGTTCGCCGCCGCCCTCAATGATCTGGTCGTTGAGGCGGTCCAGCAGCTCGAGCAGGCTCATCTCCGGCTCGGCGTCGTCCACGGTGTAGGACTCGAAGCGGCCGCGGGCGCGTGGCCCGTCCTGCCGCCAGATCTCCAGTTCCACTCTCATCGGTAATCCCTCACCTGCATCGGTACCAGCGAGAAGGTCAGCGGCTCGCTGCGGCGCGTGTGCCGACCGGAGGCGTCGGTCAGCCAGGCGGACACGGTGCACCAGTCGGCGTCGTCGCGCTTGGCCTCGCCCTCGGCGGTGGCGTACTCCTCCCGGAAGTGCGCCCCGGCGGACTCGCGTCGATCCAGTGCGTCCAGGATCATCACCTCGGCCAGCTCCAGGAAGTCGGCCACCCGCAGCGCCTTCTCCAGCTCCTGATTGAGCCGCTCTGCGCCGCCGACGATCTTCACATCCGCCCAGAACTCCTCGCGCAGTGCCCGCACCTGCTCCAGCCCGTGGCGCAGTCCCGCCTCCGAGCGGCTCACGCCGCAGTCGGCATACAGGATCTCGCCCAGGCGCCGGTGGAACCAGACGGGTCGGTGCGTGCCGCCCACCGCCAGCAGCCGCTCCACCCGGGTGCGGGCATCGGCGAGGGTGGCGGTCACCTCCGGGGCATCGGCGGCGAGCACGCCGGTGCCCACCAGCCCGGCCAGGTAGTTCGGCACCGACAGCGGCAGCGTGAACCAGCCGTCCACGGAGGCGCTCAGCAGGGAGTTGGCACCCAGCCGATTGGCGCCGTGGTAGTTGTTGGACGCCTCCCCGCCCACGAACAGGCCCGGGACGGTGGACATCTGGTCGAAGTCCACCCACAGGCCGCCCATGGTGAAGTGGGCGCCCGGGGCGATGCGCATGGGCACCTCGTAGGGGTCCTCGCCGGTGGCGTCCAGGTACATGTCGAACAGGTTGCCGTAGCGGGCGGCGATCACCGGCTTGCCCAGGCGCTGTAGGGCGTCGCGGAAGTCCAGGTACACGGAGTTGTGCAGCGGGCCGACGCCGTGCCCGGACTCGATCTGCTCGCGGGCGTTGCGGGAGGCGACGTCGCGCGGGGTGAGGTTGCCGAAGGCCGGATACTTGCGCTCCAGGTAGTAATCGCGCTCGTCCTCGGGGATGTCGTTCGGGGGGCGGTCGTCCCCGGGCCGCTTGGGCACCCAGATCCGCCCGTCGTTGCGCAGGGACTCGCTCATCAGCGTGGTCTTGGACTGCCAGTGCGAACTGACCGGCAAGGCGGTGGGGTGGAACTGCACCATGCAGGCGGAGGCGAAGGCCGCGCCGCGGCGGTGGGCCCGCCAGGTGGCCGAGGCGTTGGAGGCCATCGCCAGAGTGGAGTAGTGGAAGACGGAGCCGTAGCCGCCGGTTGCCAGCACGACGGCGTGCGCCGTCCAGGCCCGGATCTGGCCGGTGAGCAGGTCGCGGGTGACGATTCCCTGGGCGCGGCCGTCGGCGACGATCAGATCCAGCATCTCGGTGCGGGCGTGCATGTGCACGCTTCCGGCGGCGATCTGCTCCTGGAGCGCCTGGGCGCAGGCAACCTCCAACTGCTGGCCGGTCTGCCCGCGCGTGTAGTAGGTGCGGGACACCTGCACGCCGCCGAAGGAACGGGTGGCCAGCTGGCCGCCGTACTCGCGGGCGAAGGGGGCGCCGATGGCGTACATGTGGTCGATTACCCGCACCGACTCCATCCCCAGGCGCACCACGTCGGCCTCGCGGCCGCGGTAGTCGCCGCCCTTGACGGAGTCCTTCACGAACCGGTTCAGGGAGTCGCCGTCGACCTTGCGGGCGCGGGCGGCGTTGATCCCGCCCTGCGCGGCCACGGAGTGGGCCCGCCGGGGCAGGTCGTGCAGGCTGAAGCACTCCACCCGGTAGCCCAGGCGGCCCAGGGTGGCGGCGGCCCCGCTGCCGGCCAGGCCCGTGCCGACGACGATCACGGTCAGACGCCGTCGGTTGGCGGGATTGACCAGCCGGTACTCGTCGCGCCGGCGCGTCCAGGCCTGCTCGGGCGGGCAGTCGGGCAGGTGCGGGTCCAGATCGGGGCCGACGTCGTAGAGGTTGTCGACCGGGGGTGGTACAGGGCTCATGCGATCACTCCGCTCAGCACCAGCAGGGGCAGCATGCCGTTGCAGATGGCGATGGCCAGGGCGACGGCGATGGCGATTACCAGGCAGACGCGGCGCAGCCGGGTGCCGGTGCCGCCAAGATCGTTGACGACCGACCACAGTCCCTGCGCCAGGTGCACGCCGATGAGCAGCATGATCAGGCTGTAGAAGATCGCCATGGGCGGGCGCGACAGGCTGGCGATCAGGTTCTCGTACGCATAGGCGGTCATTTGCCCGTTGGAGTGGGTGGCGGCCGTATAGCTACTGGAGGCCACCAGGCGGCCGATGGTCAGGTCGAGCAGGTGCACCGCGATAAACACCAGCATCAGGCCGCCGGTGATGATCATGCTGCGGGCTCCGAGCGTGCGCGGGCGCATGTTCTGCCTGCGGAAGGAGCCGCGGGCCTTCCGGCCCCGCCACCAAAGGGTGATGCCTCCCGTCACGTGCAGGATCAGGCAGGTGCCCAGCACCAGCCGCAGAATCCACAGCACGCCCTCGTGGGGGACGAGCGGGTAGCCGATCTCCCGCAGCCAGGCGGCGTAGTTGTTGTAGGACTCGGCGCCCTGGAATGCCTTGAGGTTGCCGATCATGTGGACGAGCACGAACAGCGCCATGATGGTGCCGGTGATCGCCATGGTCGTCTTCAGCGCGGTGTAGGACACGCGGTGCCGGTGTTGCGGACGCGGTGTGGGCAGATCGCCGCGCGGGGGCGCCTGTGATGCGCCAGCCGGTGCAGCGGTGCCGGCGTCCGGGGTGTGGGAGCGGGTTTGTGCGGGCATCAGAGCTCCCCTCGACGACGATGTCCTGCGGGCGTCACCCATGGGTGTTCAGGTACACGCTTATCGTAACGCGTGTCACAAAATGCTGGGCGCCGGTGGGCGTATGTCTTGTATGGCGACCGGCGACGTATCGCAGAATGGTCGTTTAGGGGGTACGGGCGTGAACGCCGCGGTGCCCGGCCCCGGTTCACGGCGAGGCCTGCGAGTCCCTACCGGGAGGCGGTCTGCGGATCCAATTCGATGCCCTTGCCGCCGCGGGACAGAGCCTCCACCGCCCCGGACTGGGAGTTGCGGCGGAACAGCACATTCGACGCGCCCGCCAGCGCACTGGCCGCCACCACGCGCGGCTCCTTGAACAGCCCGTGCGAGCCGGGCACCACCCCGCCCTGCGGCATCAGTGACACGCGGGTGCCCGCGGTGACGAACAGGCCGGCTTCAACCACGCAGTCATTGCCGAGCGGAATCCCCAGGCCCGAGTTGGCGCCCAACAGGCAGCGCTCGCCCAGCGCCACCCGGCGTCCGTCCCCGCCCGAGGGCAGGCCCATGGTGGAGGCACCGCCACCGATGTCGGAGCCGTCGCCGACGACCACGCCCTGGGCGACGTTGCCCTCCACCATGGAGCGTCCGAGCGTGCCCGCGTTGTAGTTGACGAAGCCGCCGTGCATCACGGTGGTGCCTTCGGACAGGTAGGCGCCCAGACGCACGTTCGCGGCGTCACCGATGCGTACCCCGGAGGGCAGCACGTAGTCGGTCATGCGTGGGAACTTGTCCACGGACAGCACCTGCGCGGGCCGCCCCAGGGAGGCTTGCAGGCGGATGCGCGTGGCTTCGAAGTTCTCCACCGCGCAGGGGCCCGCCGACGTCCACACCACGTTGGGCAGGCGGGAGAAGAGGCCGTCAAGATTGATCGTGTTCGGGCGCACCAGCCGGTGCGAGAGCATGTGCAGGCGCAGGTAGGCGCCGGCCACCGTCTGCGGGGCGTCGTCCAGGTCGGCGGAGGTGCGCACCACCGTGGTGTGCACGCCGCGGGCCGGGTCGCGGCGCTCCATGGAACTGAGCGTGGCCAGCAGGTCGGCGTCGCCGTCGTCGGGCGCCTCGCCCAGGACCGGCCGCGGATACCAGACATCCAGGGTGTTGCCGTCGTCGGTCACGGTCGCCAGGCCGAGACCCCATGCGCTGCGAGTCGTCATGGATGCACCATACGGGACGCCGGGCGGTGGTGCACGGTTGGCACTGGGTGGTGGCGTCGTCGGGGCGCGTAGGCCGTGGTGGCGGGCCCGTCGGCGGAGTGTGCCGGGCCGACGTCGCCAGCGTCGATCGGGGCGTGCAAGAATCGCGACATGGCGCGTACCACCATTCACCTCATGCGGCACGGCGAGGTCCACAACCCCGAGGGCGTGCTCTACGGGCGCCTGCCGGGATACCACCTCTCCGAGCTCGGCCGGCAGATGGCCGACCAGGTAGCCGACGTCCTATCCGCCTCCGGTCACGACATCGCCGCCGTGATCACCTCCCCGCTGGAGCGGGCGCGCGAATCCGGCGCCCCCACCGCGGCCGCCTTCGGCCTGACCCCAATCAGCGACCCGCGTCTGATCGAGGCCGACAACCACTTCGAGGGCGTGCCCGTGAACCGGGACCGGAAGATTCTGGCGCGCCCCGAGAACTGGCGCTACTACGTAAACCCGCTGCGCCCCAGTTGGGGGGAGCCGTACACGCAGCTGGTGGCCCGCATGAGCGACGCCGTCCGCGCGGCGATCCCGCAGGTCGAGGGGCGTGAGGCCCTGCTGGTGTCCCATCAATTGCCCGTTTGGGCGTTGCGTCTGTACCTGGAGGGGCGACCGCTGGCCCACGACCCGCGGCGGCGCCAGTGCGCGCTCGCCTCACTGACGTCGCTCACCTTCGACGGGCGCACCCTGGTGGGGCTGTCCTACTGGGAGCCGGCCGGCGACCTGCTGCGCCGCGCCGAGGACATGGTGCCGGGAACCTCCGCCGCCGCCGAGAACATCGGGTCCGGCGAGGCCGAGACGCCCAACGCCGACGACGCCGAGCGCGTCACGCGGGACGCATGACCGGCACCCCTATGCCACCGGGGTCGTTCCGACCCGAAGACGATCACTCCTCGCGTGCGGCCGCGCATGGGTCGGGCGCGGGCGAGTTGGTGCCCGCCCGGGCCGCCGACGTCGTTCCCGCCGCCCCGTCACGTCCGGCCCCGCAGCGGCCCTGGACCGGGCAGGACTTCGTGTGGTGGAACACCGCCGGCGTGCTTACCGCACTGCGGGCGGGACGCCGCCCCAACCCCGTCTCCCCGATGGTCGACCCCATTCGCGCCGCCTTCTCCGGTGAGGAGGTCATGCTGGCCACCTGCGATGCGGAGATGCTGGTGTGGCGGCGTGGCGACGCCACCTACAACCCCTCCCGGGGCTTCTTCCTGGCCGGCGGGCCGGTGGGGTTGGCGCTGACCGCCGCCTTCTTCGGCGGGCAGGCCTATCTGAATTCCCGGCGCAAGCGGGCCGCCGAGGCCGACGCCGTGGAGAAGTGGCGGCACCTGGCCTACGCCCGGCTGACGGTGTCCACTCACGGCATCTACCTGGGTACGGGTGAGGGCGTCATGCCGATCGCCTTCGCCGACGTGCAGGAGGTGCAGCTGACCGGCGTGGGTGAGGTGGTGATGGCGGCGGCCAATGCCTCCGGCTCGGCGCGGTGGAAGCTGCGCGGCCAGTGGGCGGAGCTGGTGCTGGTCATGTGGGCGACCCGGTACATGCCCGGGCACCCTCAGCTGGTGGGCCGCACCTGGCTGCCCGCCGACTGGTTCGCTCACGCCGCCGCGTGGGGCTACACCGTGGACACCTCCAACTGGCCCCGCTACCAGCCACGTGCCCTGGACTGAGCCAGGCTGGGTGTGGGATCATGACAGGGAGCCGAGCGGCGGCAACCGCCTGACTCCCCGGGAAACCGGGCGTCGCTCAGTGCCTTAAGACACTGAGAAGAGCTGTCAGGGCCCAGATCAATGGCGGAGTTGTTTGGACTACGGTCCGCCAAATCTGGGCCCTTTGCTCACCCGTCATCCCTTTCCCCTTCCGCTTCTGCGCCTTGCGGCGGTGCTTCCGCTTCTTGGATGACATGCCCAATCTCACCTCCTTACGGTGCGCTCCCCGGCTGAGCTGTGCTGAGTCGTTCCGGGGTTGCGCCGTGGAGGCAGGTCAATCATCGCAGAGGTGACCGTCCAGGCGGGTTCCTTGGCTGCCGGCGGACTGGTTCGCGCACGCCGCCGCGTGGGGCTACACCGTGGACACCTCCAACTGGCCCCGCTACCAGCCACGTGCCCTGGGCTGACGCGCCCGCGCGGGTGAAGCCGTGGCGGCGCCGGCCTCGGCGGGAGCCGTCGAGCTATTCGGTCTGCCGGGTGGCGACGGCGCGGCCGCGAGCGGCGCTGACGGCGAAGGCGGCCACGCCGATCGCCAGGCTCGCCGCCGCGATCGCGGCCCAGCGCCCCGGGTAGGTGCCCGCCGCCTGAATCCAGCCCCATGGCGCCAGCTGCCAAAGCGGCGTCGCCACCAGCACCTCGTTGCCGTCGATGATAAGGCCCATCAGGAACAGGCCCACGCCCACGCCGACCGTCACCGCCGTACCGGCCACCTCCGCCACCGCATGCGCGAGCGCCGCCAGCATGAAGGCCACGAAGGGCATCACCATGAACACGTACACGGGTGCGCCCAGTCCGCCCAGTTCGGAGTCGGTGGGGAACAGCGGCGCCCCCAGGCGGGCGATGGCCCACGCCGGGATCAGCGCCGCGGCCAGCAACACCATCGCCCAGGTCAACGTCGACGCCGTCAGAGCAGCCGGTCGGGCCCGCAGCACCAGGCCCCGCCAGGCGTCGGCCTGCGCCCGCCACGCCGTCGCCCCCGCCACCCAGGCGGCAATCGGCGCGCCCGCCAGGGTGAACAGCGGCAGCGCGTAAGCGGCGGAGTACACCGCCTGCGTCAGCACCAGGAGCCCCAGCAGCACGGCCGTCAGCACCGCCCACAGCCGCCAGGGCAGGCCGAGGCCAACCGCCCGGAAGGCACTGCGCGAGCCCGGCGATGTCAGTCCGGCCAGAACCGCAGGGGACAGGCTGTGTTGTGGTGCGTGTGCCGTTCGGCCGGCTACGACCGTCGTCCCGGCGGGAACAGCATGGCCCGGGGTGGGCGCCGGTCCGACGGGCCCGGACGGCGCAGAGCTCGAGGCGTCCGGTGCAGAGACCGGCGCGGGCATCGGATCCACCCGACCGGTCGAGGCGGGTTCGGCGGCCTGTGTCCGAGCCCAGAAACGTGGGCGAAGAATGAAAAGGCGCCGAACGGCGAGAGCCCCCACCGCCCGGTGCGCGCCCGCAAACGAACTAGTTGCCCGCCGAGCGCCCAGCAGCACCGCGCCGACGCCGAGCAGGCACAACCCGGCGCTGCCCAGCGCGCCCGGCGCCACCGGATAGTTCCACACCGGTGAGCCCGCCTCCAGGGAGATGCCGTTGGCATGCACCTCCAGCAGCGGCAGGGTCGGGCGCATCGCCCAGGTTCACGGCCGCGCCCACCAGGACGGTGCCTCTGCCTGCAGCGCGCCCGCGGCCGACCACACCAGCGCCAGCGCCGGGGCCAGCCCGACGGCGATGCCGCCGAGCCACTGGCCCAGCGCCAGCCCCCACACGCTCGCCCCCGTGACCGACACCCACATCACCAGGGCGAACAACAGGTACTGGGACCACGGCCCCCAGCCGGCGCCGCGAATGAGTGCGTCGATGACGATCGGGGCCAGGAGGAGCGCCTGAGATACCAGTGCGGAGACGGTGAGCACGGACACCCTCGCCGTCGCCGAAAGCGCCGGGGATACGCCCCGCCAGGCGGTCCCTCCCGCCCGGTGGCGCCGTTCGCGCCAGGCGGCCATGGCACCGGTCAACGCCCCCATGGGCAGGGCGAAGGCGGCGGGGTAGGGGTTCAGCCACGGCAACACGCCGTCGTTCCAGCCGTCGGCGGTAAGGGCGGCATGCGCCACCAGCAGGGCGTGCAGGGAGAAGACCACAACCGCCACCGGAATGCCCCAGGTAGCGGTGCGGCGGCTGCGCCCCAGCTCGGCGCGCAGCACGGCTCCGAGCCCCGGCAGGCGTCGCGGACGGGCACCCGGCAGGGAATCCGCTCGGGTGGTGATGGGAACTGAGGTTGCAGTGCTCATCGCCGCACCTCCTGCCGACGGCGGTCCGCGGCCCCGGTGACGGCGGCGAGGAAGGCGTCCTCCAGGTCCTGGCCGGCCACCGCGAACTCGGTCAGCGGCCCCTCATAGACCATGCGCCCACCCGCGAGCACACCGACGTCATCACAGGTGCGCGCCATCTCCCCGAGCACATGGCTGGACACGATGACGGTGCGTCCACCCGCGGCCAGCTCACGCAGTAGGTCGCGCAGCCAGATGATGCCCTGCGGGTCCAGGCCGCTCTGCGGCTCGTCCAGCACCAGCACCTCCGGGTCGCCCAGCAGCGCCATCGCCAGGGCGAGGCGCACTTTCATGCCGGTGGAGAAGCTCCCGGCCCGTTTGCGACCGGCCCGCCCCAGGCCGACCTGTTTCAGTAGCGGGTCGATCACCTCGACGGTGGTGCCGGTCAGCAGACAGTGGATGTGCAGGTTGCGGCGGGCGGACAACTGCGGGTAGAGCGCCGGGCCGTTTATGCTCGCCCCCACGTGGCTGAGACTCTCGCGGGCCAAGGGCCTGCCCAGCACCTCGATCGAGCCGGCGTCGGGCCGCAACAGCCCCAGCGCGGTGTTGAAGGTGGTGGACTTGCCGGCGCCGTTGAGCCCCAACAAACCGTAGACCCGCCCCGGGCGCGCGGTCAGGTTGAGCCCCATCAGTACTTTCTGCCTGCCGTAGCTCACCTCCACATTACGCAGTGCCAGCCCGGGCGGGACGGTGAGGTCCGCGGCCGGCCGGGACAAGTCGACGGTGGAAGCGGGAGACTGCGTGGGCGGTGACAATGGTGCTGTAGTCATGAGGCCAGAATCCGCTCGGGCGCCTGCAGGCGGATCCCCACAAGGGACACGAGCACAGCCACCGGCCGCGTAAAGGCCTCCTCCGAAAGGGGGAGAGAGGTTGCCGTCTACAGGCCTGGGTCGACCATCCCGGACCTGAGCGCGTGGATCACCAGCTCCACCCGGTTGCGGCAGCCGGTGTGTCCGAGCAGCGCCTTGACATGGGTCTTGACGGTCGACTCGGCGATGTACAGGCGCGCGGCGATCTCCGGGTTGGTCATTCCCCGGCAGACCAGCTCGAGCACGTCGCGCTCGCGGCCGGTCAGCGTCTCGCCGGGCAGGAGCCCGGCCTCGGCCCCGGGACGTTCGGCGGGCTCCGCGTCGACCGGGGAAGAGACGGGCGTGGCAGCCGAATCGACCGCTGCCACCGCCGGACCGGCTGCGGCCTGCTCGGGTTCTCCCTCCAGCGCGCGCAGTACGTAGGGGGTGATCACCGGGTCCAGCCAGGCCTGTCCGGCGGCGACGGCGTGAACGGCCGCCAGTAGGTCGGTCGGGCCGGAGTCCTTCAGCAGGAAGCCGACGGCCCCGGCCCGCAGCGCTCCCAGCACCAGCTCCTCCTCCTGGAACGTGGTGAGCATGAGTACCCGTGTGGGGCTGTCGCCGTCGCGGCCGCTCAGGGCGGTATCGGATAGCAGCCGCCGCGTGGCGGCGATGCCGTCCAGTCCCGGCATGCGGATGTCCATCAGCACCACGTCTGCCGGCTCGCCACGGCCCCTGGCGCGGCGCAGCGACTCCAGCGCCGCCCGGCCGTCATGAGCGGTGGCCACTACGGTCATGTCCGCCTGGGCGTCCAGCAGGGAACGGAAGGCCGCGACCAGGAGTTGCTGATCGTCGACGACGGCGATACGCAGCCGGTCCTGGTTCATCGATGCTCCTCGGGGTCGTGGCGGAAGTCAGCCGGGAAGACGGCGTCGAGCAGGAAGTACGCCCCGGCGTCCTCGCTCGGGCCGGCCTCCAACCGGCCCTCGACCAGACGCAGCCGCTCGGCCATACCGGTCAGTCCATATCCATGTTCGCGGCCGTTATCCCCGTCCGCGGCCAAAGTGGATACGCCGCCGGGCAACGGGTTGGTTATACGCACCCGGCAGCTGTCGTCGTGCCGGGCAATGGTGATCCGGGCGGTGCCGTCGCCGTGCCTGGCCGCATTGGTCAGGCCCTCGGTGACCACCCGAATCAATGTCAGCCGCTGCAACGCCGTCCAGGAGTCGTTCCAGGCGGCGAGTTCGGCCGCAGTGGGCAGCGCGGCTTCGACCTCCACGCCGGTGGCGCGCGCCTGTGCCACCAGTTCCGGCAGCGCGGTCAGGTCCGCCACCGGGGCCGGCGGCCCCTGAGTCGTTGAGCTGCGCAACAGGGCCACCAGTTCGCGGGTGGAGGCGAGCGCGGCCGCGGAGGCATCGCGCACCGCAGTAAGGGAATCACGGGCGGCCTCGGGGGTCCCCAGGGCGAGCCCGGTATCCGCCTGCACCTTGACCACGGTCAGGCCGTGGCCGACCAGATCGTGCAGCTCCCGCGCAACGGCCAGGCGCTCCGCAGACACCGCTTGGGCGGCGGCCAGCCGGGATGCTGCGGCGACGGTACGGTCCATGGACTCCGCGCCGGCACGTCGACTGAGCGCCCACAGGTAGGTGACGGTCACTACGAGCACGCAGGCCAGGGCGAACCCGAAGGGCGGATAGTTGAACATGTCGGCGGTATGGGGGTTGACCGCGTACACCGTCTGCGGGTTGATCACCGCCCCGACCAGTGCGGCCAGCAGCCCCGCCACGCCCCAGCGCCGGTCCGCGGCCCAGCGGGTGAGTGCATGCAGCGCCGTCGGCACCGCCACGATGATCGGGGAGAGGCCGAGGTTGACCGGGGTGATGCGCAGCAGCGCCACGTAGGCCACCATCGCCAGGTAGACGACCACGCCCGAAACCGTGGGGGAGCGGTGGCGGAAGGGCTGAGCCGCGGTCACCGTCAGGGCTACGAGCACGTTCGCCACATAGGCCGGGTGCGGGCCCCAGGTGTACAACAGTGTGCAGTCGGCCAGCGCCACGACCGCCAACAGAATCGTGAGCACCGCGTCGCTGAGCGGAATCCGGTAGCGGGTGGGTCCGATCAGACGGCAGTGCCGACGCCAGTCCAGGGCGGTTGCGGCCGGGAGTCCTACTGGAGTCGCGGTGGTGACCGGAGCGTCGGCGGCCGGGGGCGTCGCCGTCGGAGGAGCTGCCGCGAGCAGTGTCGGCGAGAGGAGTCACGATGCCGGGGAGTTGTCGGAGGGAATGACGGACGCGCAGAACCCTCCGTGTTCCTCAAGCGTCAGCGCGAGGATGTAGGGAACGGCATGCACGTATCCACCCTAACCGGAACCGGTCTTGCGAGTGCGGCTCCGTTGGGTAGGTTGCGGAGGGCAGCCGGTGACGGCGGTCCTGCTGGACGGGCAGCGGCTCAGGATGGCGTTGCGGTCGCCGTCGGTATCCCGTCTGTCGGGGCCGGCTCCGGGTCTGTTCTACACTCGGGCCCGTGGCCACAGACTTTCCCGCCGAGATTGAGCAGCTCCGACACACCTACGCCTCCGTCGTCGCCGTGACGGACCCGGAGGCGCTGCGCGGACGCATCGCCGAGCTGTCCGAGCAGGCCGCCGCCCCCAACCTGTGGGACGACGCCGACGCCGCCCAGGCCGTCACCTCCGCTCTGGCGCACGCACAGGCCGACCTCAAGCGGGTGGAAGCACTAGGCGGGCGCATCGACGACCTGGAGACCATGGTCGAGATGGCGGGGGAGGAGTCCGGTGATGATGCGGCGGAGCTGCTCGCCGAGGCCGAGCGCGACCTGGTCGGCGTGCGCAAGGACCTGTCCGACCTGGAGATCCGCACCCTGCTGTCCGGCGAGTACGACCAGCGCGACGCCGTGGTAACCATCCGCTCCGGGGCGGGCGGCGTTGATGCCGCCGACTTCGCGGAAATGCTGCTGCGCATGTACACCCGCTGGGCGGAGCGTCACGAATACCCGATCAAGATCCTCAACACCTCCTACGCCGAGGAGGCGGGGCTGAAGTCCGTCACCTTCGAGGTGCACGCCCCCTACGCCTACGGCACGCTCAGCGTGGAGGGCGGCACCCACCGCCTGGTGCGCATCAGCCCCTTCGACAACCAGGGGCGCCGTCAGACCTCCTTCGCCGCCGTCGAAGTCATCCCACTGATCGAGTCCACCGACCACATCGACATCCCCGAGACGGATATCCGCATCGACGTGTTCCGCTCCTCCGGGCCCGGCGGCCAGTCCGTGAACACCACCGACTCGGCCGTGCGCATCACGCACCTGCCCACCGGGCTGGTGGTGTCCATGCAGGATGAGAAGTCCCAAATCCAGAACCGCGCCGCCGCCATGCGCGTGCTCCAGTCGCGCCTGCTGCTGCTCAAGCAGCAGGAGGAGGACGCCAAGAAGAAGGAGCTTGCCGGCGACGTCAAGGCCTCCTGGGGCGACCAGATGCGCTCCTACGTGCTCAACCCCTACCAGATGGTCAAGGACCTGCGCACCGGCTACGAGGTCGGCAACCCCGACTCCGTGTTCGACGGCGACATCGACGGCTTCATCGACGCCGGCATCCGCTGGCGCAAGCAGCAGGAGCAGGCCGCCGACTGAGCCGCAATTGGCTGGCGACGCAATCGCCTGCGTGAGCCGGCCGTACTTCGCCTAGACCGGCCTGCCGGTCGATCGGTATCACACTCGCCAACTCGTCAGCGTCGGGAATGCCCCGGCCGTGCAGCTGTCGCCCGGCACGTCACGCTCCGCCTCGCTTGGACGAGGCGACCCGGATATCGCAGGCGTCAATCGCGTCGGCCAGCCTGGCCTCGACCGCAGGCTCGTCATCGGCGCACGCCAGGACCGCGGCCGGGCGTGCGCGCAGCCCATTGACGGCGTGGACCGTCTCGCCGGGGCGGCATTCCCAAAAGACGTCGGTCCCGGCCGGGAGTTCTCTACTGAGGCTGGTGCCGACGACGGTTCCGGCGGCGGTCTCGACGAAGCGCACGCCTGCGTGGCGACCGATCTCCGGTATCGGCGGCAGCGGCTCTCCGCGCAGGGAGTCGATCAACTCGCCGTAAAAATCCAGCCCCGGGCACACCGCAGACACCAGGTCGGGGGCGATGAAGTCTCCGCCCTGCCGGACGTGGAACTCACCCCATACGATTTCTTTCTCAGGTGTCACCCAGAACTCGACGTGCAGGTGCCCGCACCGAATCCCCAGCGCATCGATGCACGTCTGGAGCTGCTCCCGCAAGTGACATGACGGCGGGATCCTGTCGGGCCCGGCCGGCTGAAGATGGCCAGTCTCGACAAAGCTCTCGTTGGTCGTCTTGGCGGTCGTCGTGTAAACGCGGACTTGCCCGTCGACGGTGAGGCCCTCGACAGAGAACTCCGTACCTGTCACGAACTCCTCCAGACAGTAACCTCCTGCGACGACATCGGGACCAAGATCGGGCAACTCGTCCAGCGAAGCGATGTGGTGGACCCCTACGCTGCCCATCCCGGTAGCCGGCTTGACGATCCAGCCGCCGGGGGCGGGAGGCGGTGTCTTCACTCCCTCTCCGGCCGCATTGCCGAACAGCGGTGTTCCGTCCGCCGCGGCCCCTATGATCCGCAGACTCTGCGGCTGACGCACACCGGCCTGACGCAGAGCCTCGCGGCAGGCAGGCTTGTCCTGGATCAGCCTGATGCAGGCATCGTCGTTGGCCATGGTCCCCAGCGCGCGGGCAAGCTGACTGTATTGCAGCTGATAGTTCTCTCGGAGTGCGGTGGACAGCACCACTTCGCCCGGGCAGCGCGCTCGAATCTCCTGCACCGCCGCAGTGGTCTGCTCCGCGTCGAGTCCGCTCGCGTAGGGGCCGGGCACCGTGACTAAACAATCCACCGGGATGGGCGGGGTCCGGTGCTGCAAAGGCTCGTGGAAATCCACGCCGCAGATGCGCAGCTTCCGCTCCCGGCAGGACTTCAGAAAGCCTTGAAACCAGTGCGCCGACGCGTGCGACCCGGAGGTGGTGACGCCGACAAGCACCGCCCAGGCGGATGTGTCGTCTGGCAAGGGACCATTCCTCTCTTTCAAAACCGGCGTGTGCGTAGTGAACACCGGTCACCTCAATGAGCTTATTTGGTTGTGCCGGCGGCATGACGCCTGCGGGGGTCTTCGGTCCGGTCAGCGGTAAACGTCGCGGCGGTGTCCGAGCGTGACCACAACGACGACGAGTCGGCCGTCGTCGATCGTGTAGATGATGCTGAATTTACCCAAGTCGCCTACTCGTACCCGCCAGGCGGGGCGGCCTTTGAGAGGGCGGCATCCGGGAGGGCGCGGGTTGGTGGCAAGCAGAGCGATCGCACCCTGGAGCCGGCGCTGATCCCGCTTGTCGATGCGGCG